>JALVES010000001.1 GCA_027030635.1 Saprospiraceae bacterium
TTGTCCGGATAGGCCGTATCGTCAATGTAAACATCGCTTTCAAATCCTGACTTAAACAACAGGGTTGGCTCGACAGGTATTTCATTAGGTGATTCCTTATCACAGGAAATAGACGTCAATAAAAGTCCGATTACGACGATACTGCTTCTCATGTTCTCGTTGCGGTTAAGGGTAACTTACGGACTAATTAACACCATAATCACCCATATTATTACACTCTCTCCAACTCCAACTCCGGCAAAATGACCTTCACATCCATCTCAGAGCCCTCTTTTTGCCAATAGACCACATAGTTTACTCTTGCGGCTACAAGTTGATAGCCTCTGTTTTCACAATCCGCAATTTTTTCTTTGAAACGCTTTGAAAATTTTACGACAAAATCCCCTTTGCTGTCCAGACAGCCGTCCTCGTTTACAGCCAGCTCATCGCCACTTTTGAAGTTTGAGATCAGATGCTGCCTATAGATAAAATAATCCAGCCAAACATCCTTATGCGACAAATGCAATATCAATAGTTCGGATGCGGGGTAAGAAGTGCCGTCAAAGCTGCGCTCCATACCATCAACAGAAATGTCATTCAGGTATCCGGCATTCAAATGGATGGACAAATGCTGCCTGGCACGGGTCATAGCTACGTATAACTGCCTCTTCTTCTCATCTGTTTCAACATTAAAATCAACCAACATCAAGAAAACATTATCAAACTCCTTACCTTTCGCTTTATGCATGGTGGAGACAAATATCACATCCCCATCTGCTCCCATAAAATCTTCGAGCTTTGATTCTTTCACAAACATTTCAAAATCAGACCGGAATTTTTTCTTTGGATGGCTATCCTGAAATGCTTTGATCAGGTTGATGCAGACATCAATTTTTGCGCTATCCTTATACTTGTTCCAAAGCTTTCTCTTTGCAGCTTGCCATGCATCGTCTGAAATGATATAAGTATCTTTGCTCAGGTTAAGGCAGTCAACAAAATACCTCACTTCCAACAAATGGCTAAGACTAAAACCATCATTCGTCTGAATCAGTTTGACCGGGAGGCCTCTATGGGCCAACAAGCCTGCAATTTGCAATGCTTCCGCATTAGTGTGGGTCAACACACAAGTTGTCCCGCCCAAGTCTGTTGACAAAACATCCTGAACAAGGGGCGCTACCAGATTGGAAGACAAATATTGCACCACCTTCACCGAGCCATGGCCCTTTTGTTGAGCCACAACAGGGATGGTCTTGAGGCGATGGTTGATTTTTCTGACGAACTGATTTGTAAAAGCTACCAGATTCTTTTTGCTGCGATAATTTTCCGTGAGCTCGTATTTTCTCGCTTGCCAATCTGTAATAAGCCGTTCAAGATACTTAGAGCTGGCTCCCCTGAATTCATAAATGTTTTGGTCATCATCTCCTACTGCAATTACTCTCATCCCCTCATTTTGCTCCATCAGCGCCTTTACGAGCTCAAACTCGTCGGCATCCATATCCTGGGCTTCATCAATGACCAAAACAGCTTTGGCTATTCGTCCGGGCTCGACCTCTCTGTTTCTTATAGCTTCAACAGCCTTGCGGATAATGCCTTTTGACTTTTCAAGTGTTCCTACCTTCCCCAACAAGTCAAAGCAGTAGGAATGAAAAGTCTTGATCTCCACGAAAAGAGCGGCATTGCCGATCAAGCCAAGTAAGCGTTTTTTAAATTCAGTAGCTGCTGCCCTTGAGAATGTCAGCATCAAAAGTTGCTCATGCTTTACATCCTCCATGAGCAGCAGAGAAGCCAATTTATGCACCAACACTCTTGTCTTTCCACTGCCCGGGCCTGCTGCCACAACGATGTGTTGAGAAGTATTGTCCTTAATGATACTCAATTGCGCCGGAGACAGCTCTCCAAACAGCTTCCTGAATTTTGCAGGAGTGAGATTCCGCTGAATTTCCTTTTGCCGGCTGCGGCTAAAGTATTTGTTTAGAAAAGAGCTATAATCCAATTGAAAATAATCCTCTACAAACTGCAAAGCGCCTTTATAGTCACTTATCATTTTTTTGGCATACTCACCAACGATGTGGATTTGCTGAACTTTATTTTCATAAAACCGCTTCAGCTTCTCATAGTCTTCTATCTTATATCGCTTTTTGTTGTCTTTTTCGAGCCGTTCGATGGTGAGCTTGTTGTAAATCACCAGAAAGCCCCCTTCAATTTTAATAGCTCCGATTCTCGACAAATAAAATAGGGTATCCTCAACATCTTTAACGCTCACGTCGGTTATAAAAAGGTTATTGCGGGCCTCATATTCCTCCTTCAATTCGTGAACTGAAAAGCTTACGAGCTGCTGCTCTTTATTTGGATTAGCTTTGGAAGTTTGCTCATTGCTCCTCGCAAATAAAAATTCAACAATAAAACTGGCTAAGTCGTGCCGCCTTTCCAAGCTGGCGTGCAATTCTGCCTTTGGAGAATTTAAAGCAATGGCCAGATGACTCTTTGAGTAACCATGCCGTTTTCTCTTTATCCAGTTCTTGATAGCCCAAAAATTGATAAGTATTTTCAACTTATTAGGCGAGACATTGGCGCAGCCATGTTCCTCGGCCAACTCGTTAAGTTCTTTGATATGAAAAGTTTTCTCCCGTTCTTCAAATTGTGACAACAGATAGCGCTCGATTTTACTCATCTCATTCAGGATGCTGAGGGAACGATTTTTGCGTTCGCCCCTTTTAATGAATGCCGTCAAATCTTTCGTGTCGGCAAGGATTTTTTCCTCTCGCAGCAAGTTCACCACATTGATCACCTCTTCTTTCACAATGCCGAGGTGGTCTGAGATGTAATCAATTCTCGACTCGGCCACTTCATCTGTTGCCTGCTTTCGGCTTTTTCCGGAAAACAACTTCTTAATAATGCGAACAGCATGTTCTTTTTGCTTTTCATTAAATCTTCCCGATGAACTTATTCTGTCAATAGCTTCCTGTGCATTCCTGACCAAAATGCTATTGGCAAATATGCGAGGTACATTTTGGCCACGCTTCAGGTATCCGGCTTCTTCGAGGGCGGCAATAGCCGTTGCGACCCTTGTTTCGATCTCAGAGACGCTGTCGTCCCAACCCGCTTTTCTTGCAATTTCCAGAGCCGAGTTTGAAACCGTCGAGCGAAAACGGGTTATGTCTTTTATAGCCTTCCATACTTGCTGAATCTCTTTAATGCTCAGCTTGGTTTGGTTGAGCAAAATAAAGTGCTTGTTTAAGTCTTCCTCATTGAAAAGCACATAGCAGTCCGCCGAGACAGCTTCATCCCGACCTGCCCTGCCGGCTTCCTGCACATAATTTTCGAGCGAATCAGAGATGTCGTAGTGAATCACCATGCCCACATCCTTTTTATCAACCCCCATTCCAAAAGCGGAAGTAGCGACCATGATTTGAACATCGCCTCGAATGAAAGCATCCTGATTATCAGATTTCTCCTGCTTATCCATTTTCCCATGATAGGGCTTAGCCTGATAGCCATCTTTCGACAAGCGCTCGGCAATCCGGGAAGCCCTGCGAGTGCGGGAAACATAAACAATCGTAGGGCATGGCTTTGCGTCAATCAGATTGCGAAGCGTATTGTATTTGTCTTCTTCCTCATCCCTGTCTTTGGAAATGGGAATAACCTTATAGCGCAAATTGGTTCGTGTCGCTTTTGAAGTAAAAGTTTCTAATTGCAGAGACAGTTTATCAGAAAAATAAGCTTTGATATCCTGTATGACTTTCTGCTTAGCCGTAGCGGTAAAGCAGGATACCGGAATTTTTTCTGCAAGCTTTTTCTTTTCCTGCAACGATTTAATGAAATCGCCAATATAGAGGTAATCCACCCTGAAATCCTGCCCCCAGGCTGAGAAGCAATGGGCTTCATCAATCACAAAGCGAACGAGGTTTCGGCCAAGCAACAAACGTTCGATGGTTTTTGAGCGCAAAGACTCGGGAGAGATATAAAGAATATGGGCAGAGCCGTTTTCAACCCGCTCAATCGCTTTGGCTCTTTCAATCGGGTCGAGTAAACCATTGATGGTAACAGCGCGGGTGATACCTGCTTTTTCCAGATTGTCAACCTGGTCCTTCATCAATGATTGCAAAGGCGATATGACAACAGTTAAGCCCTTCACATGCTCACCACTCATCAATGCCGGCACCTGAAAAGCGATTGATTTTCCGCCTCCGGTTGGAAATACTGCCAAAAGGGATTTATGCTCCAATGCAGCCTTAACTGCCTGCTCCTGCAAAGGAGCACCGCCATAAGTCCGGTAGGAATCATACCCAAAATACTTCTTCAGCCCGTTTATCGCATTTAATGATTGATCGCAATATGCACAAACATCTACACAGGCTGTACTCCTGAGCAGGCACATCACCCGGGCAACATCCGGATAATTTTTCGTCACCCAGGGAGGGGTTATTGAATCTCGATCTTTCGCATTGATTAACGCCAGACAATAAGCCAACTCAATGGGGTTTTCTGCAATGATTTTTTCCAGATCGGCATTTTCACATATCTGCGTTAAAAATCGTTTTTGTATAAGTGTTTTCACATCCAATAGCGAGGCCGAAAAGCCTGCAAACGAAAAGAAGGCGGCAAACTCTTCCTTGTCTCCCAATAAAGCATAAAAAATTTGCTTTAAGTCGCTATCCAGTGCATTGAATGCCTCAAGCTCGTCGTAAAACAGTTCCTTCGCCTTAATTGCATCATTGAGCGGGTTGTTGAGCTCATCGGTTTGCAATTTATCATCTTTAAGCAAAGCATGATACGGCTTAGCGGGAAACAACAGCGGAGAAAGATACAAGGTATCAATAACACCTATGGCTGAGAAGTCAAATGAGGCAGCCCTTTTAAGGCAAGGGAGGTCGTGATGGAGAATATTGTGCCCACAGACATAGCTTGCGCCACTGATATGCATCAGGAAACCGGGAACAGAATTGGAATGAAAACGCTCTCCGGAACTTGCGATGCTTCCTATATCGAGCACCTTTTTACTTTTTGCATCAATTTCCGTGTCTATGAAGACGATATCATTCATTCTATAACCAATGTATCAGTCAGGAAATTGTTGTCTTTCCGGAAAATTTCAAGCAATTGCCTGGCAAGCCGATACAAACTTATAGCTTTTATTGGGTTTGTGCAACTTTTTCCCACTCATACCCGATAATGTTTCTCTTCTCCCTGCTAAATTCAATACCGACCAGGTAAATGCTTTCAGCATCCTGATACTTCGCCCAATACCGCTTCTCTTTGATTTGCTTCAGGGCATTTCCGCTGGCTTGTTCCGTTAGTTTAAACTCAAAGATAAACACCTTGCCTTCGAGCTTAGCTGTTAAATCCATTCGGCCCAGGTTAGTGATATCTTCGGGGGTGAGGTCGAGGCCTATACTGGCGAGGTAGGCATAAACTACACTGGCATAATATCCCTCGTATTCGGGAAGCTTACTGTTGGTGAAGTTGCTGTATGGGATGGAGGCAAAAAGAGAAAAAAGGGCATCTTTGAAGCCGTCTAAGTCGGGCTTGTCAAGCATCTCGTACAGCCTATCCTGAAATTTTAATTTTTCTGCAACTTGTTCTGTTAAATAGTTGACAAAAAGATTATTAAGTGAGGTTTGGACTTCCTTATTGGGTGTTTTCAATTTGTATTTTATGCTGAAAACTGAGGGGATTTCTTCTACAATCGTCAAATAACCCGTTTGCCAGAGTAAGGCGACCAATTCAATGCGGTCAACATCAAAAGTGTCTAGAATTTCTTCATTAGCAGTAAAATTCTCCAATTCGGGAATGTAATAATTCCGGATATTTAGCATGTCTATCAAAAAAGATGGATTGCCTGTGCTCCACCAATAATTTTTGAATTTAAATTTATTGGAAATAAAAAGCAAAATATCAAAGGGATTATACACTCTGTCTCCAAAATAATTATAGCCATTGTACCACTTTCTGACTTTTTCCATATCAACTCCCTGCAAATGCTCTTTGAATACAGTCAGTAAGTCATTGTGCGTATAGCCACAAATGTTGCCGTAATTGGGATTCAGCGTGATGTCCTCAAGGTTGTTCAAGCCGCTGAACAGATTCATCTTTGAAAACTTGCTCACTCCGGTGATGAATACGAATTGGATGTAAGCGTCATTGTCTTTGATGATCCCGTAAAAATCTTTCATCGCATCCCGCATCTCCCGGGCAACATTCTTATCGGTAATATTGTCCAGAATGGGCTTGTCGTATTC
>JALVES010000002.1 GCA_027030635.1 Saprospiraceae bacterium
CTTTGCCGTGCCTCTGCTCGGTTTTTTTGCGCTCTTTTATTGGGAGAAGAGGCGCGAGTGGTTTCAATGGGCTTCCGCCAAAACTGTGCCGGAGGAGCTGAAACGCCTGCGAGCGACAGTTATGGAGCTTTTTAGCCCAAATGTCGCAGATTAGAGAAAATAGCCTGGCCGGGAGTTTGTATTCTTAGACAAGTCATGTATATTTGCAGATAGAAAGGTCATTGCGAAAAAGAAAGCGCCCTTTCGAAAAGCCAACTTAAAGGAACTAATCCCACTTGAACAAAATGTTGGGCTTCCTTCGGGGAGTCTGGCCTAAGTTTTTGCATGTATTACAAGAAACCCCTCCCTTGTAAAAAGAG
This sequence comes from Saprospiraceae bacterium, assembly GCA_027030635.1. Taxonomy (GTDB): domain Bacteria; phylum Bacteroidota; class Bacteroidia; order Chitinophagales; family Saprospiraceae; genus WGBN01. The sequence goes on from JALVES010000002.1 coordinate 360, forward strand.
GATGTCTTGTGCCAAACATACAATATGTCTATCCCCTCAAAAACTCGATTACCTATGAAGCTGCGTTTACCCGTTTTTCTTGCTCTTGCTTTTTACTCTTTTTCTCAAACCCTGCCTGCCCAAAATTACCTGATGGATGGCACCCCCATCAACGACTGTGATGGCTTCTTCCTGGATAGCGGAGGGGGAACAGGCTCCTATGGGCCCAACGAAAATTTTACTACTACCATTTGCTCAGATGGCGTGGGGGGGACGCATATTCAGTTGGTCTTTTCGGGGGTTTTGCTGGGAGCCGGTGATGTGCTTTGTTTTTATGACGGGCCGGATGCCACGGCGCCCTTGCTTGCCTGTGCTGATGAGTTTCCGGCAGGCAATCCTTTTATTATTCAGGCTACGGCGGCCAACCCCGGTGGTTGTCTGACAGTGGTGTTTACCTCTGATGGTTCTGATCAGGGGGAGGGTTGGAGTGCCGATATCAATTGCATTGCGGCCTGCCAAACCATTCACTCGGTACTTACTACGACCGACCCTGCCATTGAACCGGCCGATACCGGATATATTGATATTTGCCCGGGCGATGCCGTTTACTTAGAAGGGCATGGAGAGTATCCGCAAAATGGCATTGTCTATAATCATTCCGATTTCACCTCTTCTTTTTCCTGGGATTTTGGTGATGGTACGCAGGGCATAGGCCCCATTGCTTCGCATGTGTACGATGAGCCCGGGGGATATATCATACAACTCACTATTACAGATCAATTGGGCTGCACCAACACCAACTTCATCAGCCAGCGCGTGCGCGTGGCGCCCCGGCCACAGTTCATCCCGGGAGAGGCCCTGCCCGAGCAGATTTGTGCAGGGGATTCGGTTTCTCTGGATGCCATCGTGAATGCGGTGGACACCACGCTTACGCTTTCCACTCTGCCCGATTCGGCCAGTTTCCAAACGGAGTTGGCACGCTCGGACTCCCTGGCTCTGCCCGATGGCACAGGCGTTGCTTATGTGACCAGCCTCAACTTTACGGAATTTTCTCCGGGCCAGGTGTTGACGGACATCAACCAGTTGCTTGGCATCTGTGTCAATATGGAGCACAGTTGGATGCGCGATTTGGAAATCTCTTTGACCTGCCCCGATGGCACCAGTGTGATCCTTCACAATTTTGCCGGACAGGAGGGGGGCGAGGTCTTTCTCGGAGAACCTTATGAAGCCGATGAAGGCGTGCCGACGCCCATCCCCGGCGTAGGCTATGATTACTGCTGGACGCCCGATGCCACGGCAGGTACCTGGATTGAATATGCCAATGCCAACGAGCCGGGTACGCTGCCTCCGGGAGACTACAACTCCTATGAGCCGCTTTCCAACTTCCTCGGCTGCCCGCTGAATGGCGAATGGACCATCTCCGTGCAAGACCTCTGGGGCATTGACAACGGCTTCATCTTTTCCTGGAGCATTGAGTTTGCACCGGAGCTCTACCCCAATGTGGAGACCTTTAGTCCGGCCCTGACAAACTGGGGCTGGCTGGACCATCCTTCCATCTATTACGGAACGCAGGATTCCATTGCTGCTTCTCCGGAAAATGCAGGGACGGTTTTATATACCTATCAGGTAGAGGATGAATTTGGTTGTGTTTGGGACTATGACTTCGACATAGACGTCCTGCCGTACACCCATCCCGACTGTTACAGTTGCCAGCAAAACCTCACGCCCGAAGCCGACACTACGATCTGTGTAGGAGAAAGCGTGGATTTGGATGTGTCTGCCTCCATTGATCTGACGGATACGGTAACTTTCGAATCTCACCCCCAATACGCCTTTGGCAATGCCAACCACCCGCCGGGCAATCCCTATGTGTCGAGCATGAATATCAACAGCATCAATCCGGCTGTCATCACCGATGTCTTCACCGATATCGTCTCTGTCTGCATAGATATTGAAACGGATTTCCTTGCCGATGTGGTGGTGTATTTGCAGGCGCCCAATGGCGCACTCCTGGAACTGACCTCCAACAATGGCGGCAGCAGCGATTTCTATACCCAAACCTGTTTTACACCTGCGGCCGTAACGCCCATCACTTCGGGCTCTTCGCCCTTTACCGGCAACTTCCAGCCCGAAGGCGATTGGACGGTCTTGAACGGAGCGCCTGTCAATGGTACCTGGTCGCTGCTCGTCAGCGATGCCTTTGGCCCTACGGCTTTTGGCACACTCAACTCTTGGGATATCACCTTTAACTCGACCAACGAGGTTCAATACCTCTGGTCGCCCAATATTGACCTCTCTTGCAGCAACTGCCCGAACCCTACAGCACAGCCTACAGTGCCGATAACGTATCTGGTGCAGAGTACAGACAGTTACAATTGCCAATACAGCGATACGGTGCATGTTGAAGTCTTGCCTTCCTATATGGCTCCTCAGATTACCTGCACGCCCGACTCCGGCGGCATCATGAACATCAGTTGGGACCAGGTAGGTACGTTGACAGACTATCTCATCAACATTGACGGCTCGGGTTGGATGCCACCCAACAACGGCAATTTGGCACAAGTCATTACTGGCCTGCAAACAGGTGATATGATAGATGTACAGGTCGTGGCCGATATAACAGCCCCTGCCTGTGAAGTGGATACGGCGGCGGCCGTGTGCGTGTATTCGCCCTGCGGCCTGATGATAGATACAGCCATTACTGATGTCTCCTGTGCGGGCGCCTGCGATGGCACTTTGCAGATCAATGTGGCTGCCGGCGTTCCCAACTTCAGCTTTGAGGTAAGGCATCTCGGAGGCCTTTATACTTATTCGCAGACAGACCCCATGTTTAACAACCTTTGCGCCGGAGACCATCAACTCATCACTACGGATGGGGCCGGATGTCAGGATACCATTTTCTTTACAATTACCGAGCCTGAAGCGCTTGCGCTCAGCATGTCGCAGACGCAGCAGATCAGTTGCTATGGCAGCAATGACGGGCAGGCTATGGTGGAAGTAACAGGCGGAACGGCTCCCTACACTTATTTGTGGAATGACCCCCTCATGCAATTTTTCCCTACGGCCAGCATGCTGGCGGCGGGAGATTACGAAGTGCAGGTAGAAGATGCCAACGGCTGCCAGATCACGGGGCAAATTACCATTGAGCAACCCGATTCCCTCGTGGTCAATCTCAGCCCGCAGGACGTGCTGTGTTTTGGTGAAAGCAGCGGCTCCATAACGCCTTTCGTGCAGGGAGGCACGGGGCCTTATAGCTTCCAATGGAATGATGTGGGCGCTACTACGGATTCCGTACTCGCCAATGTTGCCACGGGCACTTACAGCCTGCTCGTTACGGATAGCCATGGGTGTACGGCTTCGGCTTCGGCTATGGTGGGCGAACCGGCCACTGCCGTCAGCGTGCAAGCCGGGCAAACGCTGATGGGCTGTGCAGGTATGAGTGCTTCTCAGGCCCTCGCCATGGCAGAAGGCGGGGTGGGCAATTACAGCTACAGCTGGAGCAACGGCCAGCAAAATGCCCTGGCTACCGATCTCAGCCCGGGCACCTATACCGTTACGGCTTATGATGGCAATGGATGCTCTGCCCAGGTAGATGTGACCATTACCGAATTGCCGCCAATAGAAGTAACGACCATCTTTGTCCCCCCGACCTGCTTCGGAGATTCCGATGGGGCCGTAGCCGTAAACAGCGTTAGCGGTGGCACCGGCTCGGGTATGCTTTCCTATCAATGGAATACCAACCCCATACAAATTACCGACGTGGCCAGTAACCTGCCCGGAGGAACGACCTACCAGGTTACCGTAACCGACGACCAGGGATGTATGGGAACGGCCAGTGTGTTCCTGCCGCAAACACCGCCCATAGAAATGAACCTCGAAGTAACACCCATAGATTGCTATGGCGATTCCACAGGCGCAGCCACTGTGGTCTCCCTGCAGGATACGGTGGGGAGTGTGGTTTACCTCTGGAGCCCGCAGGCAGGCATGCAGGCAGATGCACAGGCCTGGAATTTGCCGGCAGGCAACTATTCCGTAACCGTCCAGGACTCCCGTGGTTGCGAGGCCGAGGAGACTTTCTTCGTGCCTCAGTCGCCGCCCATTAACATCCAAAGCCAACAAATTGACAACCCCTGTTTTGGCGACAACGCGGGGGCCGTCTCTGTACAGGTCAGTGGGGGGCAGCCCGCTTATACCTATATGTGGAGCAACGGCATGACTACGCCTGAAATGACCGACCTCCAGGCAGGTTTTTACTACCTGACTGTTACGGATGCCCTGGCCTGTGAGCAGCTGGATACCATCGAAATTTTGCAACCGGCGCCCATAGACCCCGTCGTTACGCCCGACCCTCCGGATTGCTATGGGTACGAAAACGGCTCGCTGCTCATCGAGCCGCAGGGAGGTACAGCGCCCTTCTCCTACAGCTTAGACGGAGAGTTTTTCTCCGGAGGCAATGCCTTCATCGGCTTGCCGGCGGGCTCCTACAACATCTTCATTCAGGATGCCCACGGCTGTGAGTGGCTCACTTCTGCCGAACTGGAAGAGCCCGACCCGCTGTATTTGGTGATGATACCCGATACTTCCATCCAAATCACTTACGGAGAGGAAGTACAACTCTTCGCTTACGCGGAAAACGAACAGGGGCCGGTGAGCTACCTCTGGTACGAGCCTTATGAAGGCACGCTTTCCTGCCTGGACTGCAATGACCCGGTTTCCTCTGCAAAGGAGGGCCTGGTATATTTGCTGACGGCTACCGATTCAGTAGGCTGCCAGGCTGAGATTAAGGTCAGGATTTATGTGAGCAAGGACAATCCCGTTTTGGTGCCCACGGCTTTTACGCCCAATGGCGATAAAATCAACGACCTGCTGCTGGTGCATGGCCGCCCGGGAACCATCGTCGAGCGCTTCCGCATCTACGACCGCTGGGGGGAAGTCTTGTTTGAAGCCGGCAATTTTGAAGTAAACTCCCCCGTAGTGGGCTGGGATGGCAACTACCGCGGCCAGCCCATGAGCGCCGGCGTGTTTATCTGGCAGGTCGAAGCCCGCCTGCCGGACGGGCGTTTAGAAAGCTTTACGGGGCATACCACCTTGTTGAGGTAGCAGGCTGTTTTTTGCATGGTCGCCGAGGACTTGATGAAGCGACCATGCACGATGCAACTCAGGACAGAAATAAGTTTAAAAAAAAACAACATGCGTTATTTATCTCTTCTCTTTGGATGTTTGGTTTCGGTCTTTTTGCTGCAAACTGCAAGTGCTCAGGACCCCCACTTTGCTCAGTTTTACACAGCGCCCATGTACTACAACCCGGCTTTGACGGGCGTACATGAAGGGCACTTTCGCGTTACGACCAACTACCGCGAGCAGTGGGGCGTCGTCCTTGCCGACAATCCGTATCGAACCTTTGCTCTGGGTTTTGACAACAAGGAGCGAGTTGGCAAAGGTGATTACCTTGCTTACGGCTTTACCATGATGCGCGATGAGGCCGGAGATGCCCGTTTGCAGCGCGTCAATGCTCTGCTGTCGCTCAACTACATGAAGCAGCTCTCCGGCAACCGCTATCGTCGCAGTGATCAGTATCTCGCAGCGGGTTTTCAAGTGGGCTTTGGCCAGCAATCGGTGGACTACTCCAACCTTTGGTTTTCCACGCAGTTTAATGTGGGCGAGATTGCGATAGACCCCATGCTCCCTACGGGAGAGAATCTGCTGTTTAGAAATAAATCCTACCTGGATTTCAACGCGGGGCTCTTGTACTATGCTCTTTTTGGAGATCGCAAGAGCCTCTATCTGGGTGGTTCGCTCTCGCATTTGAACCGCCCCAACATCTCCAT
>JALVES010000003.1 GCA_027030635.1 Saprospiraceae bacterium
ACGGCTTTCTCCAGCAAATGCAGGGTAATGTTGCGCCGCCTGCGGTTGATTTCGCTTACCGATTGTTCACTTACTCCCAACCGGCGAGCAAATTCGCGATTGGTTTTCACGACTCTGTTGGCCTTCAATTCCTGAAGGCATTGCAAAAAGCGCAGCGTAAGTTGGTTGATCTTTTCAGCCATAACAAGGTAGTCGCAAGATACGAGAGACAGCGGGGCACAAGCAAAGTTAGGAAAAAATTTTTAATCCAATGGTTCATTGAGATTTTGAGGTGAAGCTATACCGTGAAATGCTAAGTGACGGCAAAGCAGCAAAGCCTCAATAGAACGCGGATTTTCGCGGGTGCGGCGGATTTTCGCGGATTTAAGTTGGTTCAACTTGATAGCTTGGTTTCTGATGGAGACAGATAACCAAAAACTTAATGAACCATTGTGAATCAAAACGAAGCACAAATACTCAAGAAGTCATTTGCCTTGAGCGATGCTCCGCCGATCAGGCCGCCATCTACATCGGGTTGGCTGAAGAGTTCGCGGGCATTGGTCGGTTTGCAACTGCCGCCGTAGAGGATGGTCTGCCTTTCGGCAAAGGCGGAGCCGTACTGAGCTTCTACCCGCTTGCGCAAATGGGCGTGCATGGCCTGCGCCTGCTCGGGGGAGGCTGTTCTGCCTGTGCCGATGGCCCAGATGGGTTCGTAGGCCAGCACTACGCGCTGCATCTGCTCTTCCGTCAGATGGAAAAGCGCCTTTTCGATCTGCGCGGCTACAAAATCAAAGTGGGTACCGGCCTCTCGAATCTCCAGACTCTCCCCGCAGCAAAAGATGACCTCCAGACCGGACTGCAGCGCGCGATCTACCTTGCGCCGCAAAAGCGCATCGTCTTCGCCAAAGTACTGCCGCCGCTCGGAATGGCCCAAAATGACGTAGCGGGCTCCGACGGAGCGCAGCATCTCGGCAGAGATTTCTCCGGTAAAAGCACCGGAAGCCTCCTGATGGCAGTTTTGCCCCGCCAGCCAGATGCCCTCATGGCCCCGGAGGATGTCCGACACAGCCGCCTGATGAATGAAGGGCGGCGCCAAAACAACTTCCACAGTGCCGTCGTATGAAAAGCCCTCGGCGACCTCGGCTGCCAGAGCACAGCCTTCCCGGAAATTCATGTTCATCTTCCAGTTTCCGGCTACGATTTGTTTGCGTGGGTTGGTGTTGGTCATTGTTTTTTGGATTTGGGTTGGAGAGATTGGGTTTTGGGGGCGAAGATAGGGAAATTTTAATGTGGAGCCTGCGGCTCTAATGTGGAACGCTTCGCGTTCTAATGTGGACGCGCAGGCGCGTCTAATGTGGCTTTACGCTCGCTGCGCATCGCGTTGCTTGGTTTTATGTTTACTGCGCATCGCGTTGCTTCGTTTTGTGACAAAAAAGCCCCTGAAGGCGAAGCCTTCAGGGGTACCTAAAATAGCAAGTTATGATGGCAGTAAATACATGTCCATCACCGATTGACAGGCCTAAACAGGAAGAACGTCCTTTTCAGACTCAATCGGGTTGGCCATGTAAATACGAGTTTCCTCCGTCGTTGCGGAGGTTTGCTTCCTCCTCTTCGCCTATGCTCCAGTTGGAGATGCCGGGTTGGCGGGCATCGGGCAATTCGTCGAATTTGACGCCCCGGCGCAGGTAGGCCGGTTCATTTTCCAATTCGACCACGGCTTGAGGACTCTTTAATTTTCGGTGTAAGCTGCGGAGGTACTCTTTGCGCTCCTGCTCTTCTTTGAGCTTTTTGCGGCGCAGGGCCTCCAGTTCTTCCGGGCTGAGTTGAGGAGCTTCTTCTTTGGGCTCTTCGGCAAAGGGCTCAGAGCGGTAAGGCTGCTCGTAAGAAAACTTGCGAGCGGGCTTTTGCAGGTCTGTGAATTCGATGACGTTGTCGGCCATCTGCTCGTTTTGACCCTTAGCGTTCTGCTCCTTCTCATCCGGATTTTGGAAGGTATCGGACTCGCTTTCATCGTCGAGGTCAATGACTACCTTGCGGTTTTGGCTTTCAGCGCCGCTGATTTGCTTGTGCTGCGGCTCAAAGCCGGTGGCAATAACAGCTACGCTGAGACTTTCGCCCAGGCTTTCGTCTGTGCAATTGCCCCAGATGAGGTCGGTGCCATAGCCGGCTTCTTCCTGCACGAATTCCGTGATTTGGAAGATTTCTTCCATGGTAACCTCGCGGGTGCCGGAGGTAATGTTGAGCAGGATGTGCTTGGCGCCCCAGATGTTGTTGTCTTCGAGCAACGGAGAGTTGAGGGCCTCGTCCACAGCACGGCGGGCGCGGTTTTCGCCCTCGGCCGTGCCTATGCCCATGATGGCCACGCCACTGTCGCGCATGACAGTATTGACGTCTTCAAAATCCACGTTGACATAACCGGGAACGGTGATGATCTCTGCAATGCCTTTGGTGGCCGTGGTCAAAATGCTGTCGGCCTTGGAGAAGGCTTCGGACAGAGGCAGCTCGCCATAAATGAGACGCAGCTTATCGTTGGAAATGACGATCAGCGTATCCACCTGTTTTTTCAGGGCCTCCAGACCGACATAAGCCTGGTGGCCGCGGCGACCGCCTTCAAAAGAAAAGGGCAGCGTAACGATACCCACAGTGAGAATATCCATCTCACGTGCCGTTTGGGCAATGATGGGCGCTGCTCCCGTACCGGTACCGCCTCCCATGCCTGCCGTTACGAACAACATACGGCAGTTGTTGGAGAGATACTGGCGCACCTCTTCGATGCTTTCTTCACAGGCCAGGCGCCCTACATCGGGCTTAGAGCCGGCTCCGCGGCCCTGCGTCAGCGAGGGGCCCAACTGGATTTTGGTAGGCACGGGGCTGAGCTCCATAGCCTGGGCATCTGTATTGCAGATGGCAAAATCCACGCCTACGATACCGTGTTTGAACATGTAATTGACAGCATTGCTGCCGCCGCCGCCCACGCCAATGACTTTGATGATGGGGCGTTCCTTGTCTTCGTTTATGAGGTTAAACATGATTTCCGGATTATTCGCTTAAAAAATGTGGTTAAAGGCTCATTCACTTGTAGCTCAGAGCTCGGCATCGGGTTCGGTTTCAAACCACTCCTTCGTCTTGCGGAAGAGTTTGTCAAACCAGTTGCTGCCCTCGTCGTCTTCTTCACCGGCAGGAACAGCTTCGCCAACGGGTTCGGCAACCTGCTCCCTGACGCCCAGACGCACTTTGCCGGCTTCGATGTCCTCCAGGCCCGTCAGCAAGAGACCGATGGAAGTGGCATAAACGGGGCTGTTGAGGTAATCGGCATAACCGTGTGCGAGCTGCTCCACGGGGATACCGATGCGAGTGCTCAAACCGGTGTGGTAAGTAACCAGCTTCTCAATGTGCTTGAGCAGAGAGCCTCCGCCGGTCAACACAATGCCCCCCACCAACTTGCGCTGATAACCCGAGCGGCGAATTTCCTCCAACACATAGTCGAAAATCTCCTCGACCCGAGCTTGGATGATGCGCGCCAGATTTTTTTCTGAAATCTCCTTCTTGGGACGCCCTTTCAAACCGGGTACGCCGATGATGCGGTTGTCATACACCTCATCGGCAAGGGCAGAGCCAAAGCGCAGTTTGAGGCGCTCAGCCTGGTGCTTCATCACTGAGCATCCCTCTTTGATGTCTTTGGTGATGACGTTGCCGCCAAAGGGAATCACCGCCGTATGGCGAATGATGCCGTCTTGGAATATGGTAATATCCGTGGTGCCGCCGCCCATGTCCACGAGCGCGACTCCCGCTTCTTTTTCTTCATCTGTTAAAACAGCACGAGCAGAAGCAATGGGCTCCAGCGTCATGCCCACCACGCCCAGCCCGGCGCGCTCCACACAACGGCGAATGTTGTTGGAGGCAGACACCTGGCCCGTGATGATGTGGAAATTGGCTTCCAAACGCACACCCGACATGCCCACCGGGTCCAAAATGCCCTGCTCGTTGTCCACGGTATATTCCTGTGGAAGCACGTGCAGGATTTTGTCGCCCGGAGGCAAAACCAGCTTGTGCATGTCGCTGATGAGCTTTTCAATGTCGGCACGGCTGATTTCCGTGTGTACATTGCTGCGCGTCAGCATACCGCGATACTGCAGGCTTTTGATGTGCTGCCCCGCAATGCCTACAAAGACTTCGCTGAAGGGTTCATCAATACCCTGCCGCACCTGCTCCACCGCCTGGGTGATGGCGCGCACGGTTTTTTCAATGTTAGAGACAACGCCCCTGAGGACGCCTTCGCTGTCCACCCGGCCAAAGCCGAGAATTTCCAGCTTGCCGTATTCATTCTTACGGCCGGCAATAGCGCAGACTTTGGTCGTTCCAATGTCAATGGCTACCACCAAGGGTTCGTGTTTAACTTGACGTTCTTCCATGATAACTGAGTTTAAGGCCTTTCAAAAAAAAGTTTATCAACCGTTCTTTCCATGGCTTTCGCCAAATGAAAGAAATGCTATTTTCCATTTCCCTTTTTACAAACCACCTGGCCGTCAAAGCGCAGGTCTATGCTCTTGTAGCGTTCGAGTCCTTTCACCGGTAAGACTTTTTCGTAAAAGCGCTTCAAACGCTCAAACTTGTCTTCGATCTGCTCGTACTTGCCGAGGTATATCTTCTGATTGCCCACTTTCGGGTAAAGGATAAATTCGCCGTTCTGCACATGAATTTGCTCTGTCAAACCTGCCATGTAAGGGTCGTTTAAAATATCCAGCGTCAATTCGTAAAGGTCTTTGAGCAAATAATTTTTGCGCTCCTTAAAATCGGGCACGTGAGGCGGGATGTCGCCCGTAGCCACCAGCGTGCGTGCCCAGAATTTTTTGGACTTGGGAATGCGGTTGCCCTCTATGTCGAGGTAGTAATCCTGCCCCTTCCCGTCCATGATGCGCAAGACCGGCTCGCGGGGATAGAGCAAAATGTGCAAATCGTAACGGGTATCCACCCAAACCTCCGCTGCCTTGACAAAGGGGTCCTGCTCCAAAACGGCTTCAACGCGCCGGATGTCAATCTCTCCTAAGGGACGCCCTGTAAAAGTGATGCCAAAACTTTTTCTAAGCAAATCATCAAAGCTTTGCTTGTCCAAAGAAGCCTGCTGGCTTTTCACTTCGGCAATATCAATGAGCACATCGCGAATTTCTTCCCGCTTGCGATTGCTCACAGCCGTCAGCACCAACAACACAAGCACCACCAGGCCACTCATCCCCAGGGCCGGCCACAACCAGGCTCGCAAATTTGTCAGTTGTTTTTTCATGCCTGTTTAAACATTTGTTGAATAGGTTCCACCAAAGTATCAATGTCGCCCGCACCCAAAGTCATGAGCACATCCGGGCGATGGCTTTTCAGGTATTCCGTCACTTCGCTTTTGCGCAGCACAGGCACCCCCGCTTTTTTCATCTGCCTGCTGATCAGCTCCGAACTCACACCCGGAATGGGCTCTTCGCGGGCGGGATAAATGTCCAGCAACACAGCTTCATCCAGCGCATCCAATGCCTCCGCAAATCCCCGCTGAAAATCGCGGGTGCGGCTGTACAAATGCGGCTGAAACAAACCCGTAATCCGGCGCCCGGGATACAGCTCTCTGGCCGCCGAAATGGCCGCCTTCAACTCCGTGGGATGATGAGCGTAGTCATCTATAAAGACCAGGTCCTCCCGCTCCAGCACCCGCTCAAAACGCCGCTTAATGCCCTTAAAAGTCGCTATGCCTTCTGCCGCAGCCTCCAAGGGCATGCCGGCTTCAAGAGCCATGGCCAGGGCTGCCACCGCATTTTCCACATTGTGGCGACCGGCCATGAGCAGCGACAGATTTTGCAGTTTGTCGCCCTTCGACAAGCTCAGGGCTCCGCCTTTCGACAAGCTCAGGGCTTCGCCTTTCGACAAGCTCAAGGCTCCGCTTTCCGGCAAAAACATGTCAAAAACAAACCGGCCATTCTCCACGCGCAGATTTTCTGCGCGATAATCGCCTTCGCCTATGCCAAAGCTGATCACTTCCTGCCCGCTGAGGCGCCCTTCAAACAGGGAGCGCAAACGCTCGGGCAAAAAGAGCGTGCGCCCGGGCGGAAGGGATTTGGCGAAAGCCAAAAAACCACTCTCCCACATGCTGTCCGGATCGCCGTAAACATCCAGATGGTCGGGGTCCACCGACAA
>JALVES010000004.1 GCA_027030635.1 Saprospiraceae bacterium
ATTAAGTTTTGAGCTAAACGCCCCCCCTAAAACCTCCAAATCGCAAAGCCCGTCAAATAAAACTTTCGCTTATCTGACAGAGGCACATAAGCCCGAACGCCTACGGAGGGACCTACGCGCACCGCGCCCAGGCTGAATTCGCCAAACAGCGAAGGGGCAAAATAGGAAGAAACAGCGCTGTATTGTGAAGTCTCTGCGGGTGGAGGTACACTCGGCCCATAACAATCTATATACATTCCGGTAGCCATATCTACATAGCAGATTTCCTGGAGGGTTCTCACCGCTGTCACCTCGTGCATCTCCCGTGCCCATTCCACAGAAACTCCGCCTCCGACGGCCATAAAACCTCCGAGATTGTAGCGCAGGTGCAGAGGGACAAATTCCATGGAAAAGCGCTCCGTCGTGATGTTTTTTGCGACAGAAAAAAGGCTGTCTTCCTGAAAGTTCTGCCCGGGCACAATGTGGGAGACAGTATCTGCAACCACCTCATTTTTCTTTTGGCGAAAGCCCACCCCCGCATACATCTCAAACTGAAAGTAAGGCTTATACGGCTTATAGGGCGCCGCCGTAAATCCCATGCGCCACTGCCCCACCGTATCGGGATAAAAGGCCCGGGCCGCGACAAAACCCGGCGACACACCCCACTTAAAAGAGGTCTTGGCGGGCCGCGTAACAATGGGCGCATCGTTGTCAAAATAAATGGCTGCACGACTCTTCATCTTGCGCTTTTCGGTCTTTTTTCCTGGCTTCAACACATAGCGCACAAACCCCTTTGTGGAGTCGCGCCGGCTCACGCCTTCCTGTTTGGTGCCCGGCAGATAAATGTTATAAAAAGTAAACTCCACCCTGTTTTCGTACAAAGCCGTATCCAGACAACTGCCTGCTATGGGCTGCCCTTTCGGGCAAATGGGGCATTGGGGGTAATAGTCGAGCACCTCTATGGATTCGGGATTGAGGCCTTCCGGCAAATTCACGCTGATGCGAATTTTATTGGCCGGGCCATCGCCATTATTTTGGAAATGCACCTCGTATTTGAATTTCTCATGTCGAATGCCTCGATAACTGCGCCGGCGTTTGTCCACGGCCAGATAGTTGGGGTCGTGAGAAGAGACGATGGAGACCGCCAAATCAGTCGTCTGGCTGAAGCGCCCTCCCTGCTCTGTCAACTCTGCCTCAAAGTGAATGATCACGTTGGTATCCTGCACCATCTGCGCCGTAGGTGTCAGGCTGATAAAGAGATTACGGGTTTCGCCCGGCTGCAGATTTTGAAAATACCAGCCCTCTGCATCGCCAAAGTTGGATTTGGCGTAAGCCGAAGAAGACAAAACAAATACATCTTTTTCACTGCCTTTCGGCAAATGCTGCCCGCTCCCCAAAAACTGTTCGCCGAAGGAAGGATAAAGCCCCTCCCCGGCCGGGGTTCCCTCTGCGCAGGCATAAGCGACAGAGGCCTGCTCCCGCTGCGGCAAAAGCATACTCAGACTCCCCGCCGGACTTTCGCCGTAATGTGTGCGGGCCTCTTTGAAGCTGAAAAGCGCATGGCCAAAAGCCGTCTCGTTGTAGCGAAAGGCAATCTGACCGTTCATCACCCGATCGGTAGGGTTGTGATAACTGAGAATGACGATAAAAGTCTCCTCCGGACGCGGATTGCGCACCGCAGCAAGGCCTATGGCGTCTTTCTTTTTCTTCAACACATGCGGATAGGGCTGAGAGGAGGCCCAGCCGCTGCCTCCGGCTTTCACTTTCTTCGGCTTCTCCTTCGGAGGCTTGCCATGATCGTACAGGGCCGTAGCAGCCAGCAAAACCTCATAATCCCCGCCAAGCTCATAGGCGTGTACGGGCTGCTCCTCAAAAGAAAAAGTGCCGTCGCCAAACTCCCAGTAATACCTCCAGGATGCAGGCGGAGCCCCCGCCATCTGCTGCAAAGGCGGCATCTGCGGAATAAACCGCAAAGCATCGCCCTCCGGTTGCGCAATGAAATCAACCTCCCGCTCTTGGGCTCGCAGCAAAAACGAAGACAAAAAAATCAAAAAACACAGGGAAAATCTGAAAATCGTGCTGTTTTTCATCGCTTCATGCAGTTGGTAACAAACAAAGATAAGCATTTCTAAGCTGCAGAACATCAAACAAAAAAACCCAGCCCCCTGGGGGAAATGAGGAGCCGGGTGAGACAAAAAATCCACAGGTTTTGAGAACAAGAGGCTTTCCTCTCATCTCTATATCTGCTCTGTGGCGGATATCTTACCCCCTTTTCAAAAAAAATGATGTAAACTTGAAATGCTTTTTAAAGTTGAACGGCCTAAAACCCGCAAAAATCTTTAGACTGAGCCTGCCTGCCGAAGCCCACGCCTGTCTGCCTCATAAAACGTACCATCGTGTTAAACGGGCCTAAAACCCGCGAGAACCTTCAGGCTGAGCCTGTCGAAGCCCGCGTCATCTGTCAGATTGAGCCTGCCGAAATCCGCGTCATCCGCGTTCTATCATGTCACTACTGGGCACCATCAATACCTTCCAAGATACCTGAGTTCGACCCTGCTCACTCATCAGAGTTCGACTATGCTCACTCATCAGAGTTCGACCCTGCTCACTCATCAACGACGACTCCACCCCCACGCCAGCACAAAACCCGAGAGCAAATGCCACACGCCCCACCAGGCGAGAATCATGGCCATACCTCCGAGACCGGAGAAGAAATTGAAGACCAAAACCAGCCCCAGGCCGGTGTTCTGTATGCCCGTCTCAATGGCAATGGCCCGGGCATCGGCCTCGCTGAGACGAAAAAGGCGGGCAAAGGTGTAACCCGTCAACAGGCTCAGGCCGTTGTGGATGGCTACAATCCAAAACACCCAATGCAGGTGTTCGGCCATCTTGCCGAGATTCTTGTACAAAGCAATGAAAATAAAACCCAGAAAAAGCAGCATGGACAAACGACTGATCCCGCGCTTGATGCGCCGCGTCAAATCCGGAAAACGGCCCTGAAACCACATGCCCAGGCCCACCGGTATCAAAATCAAAATGGTGATGGACTTCACCATCTTCCAGGGATTGACCGAAACCTCCCTGAAGACCTCCTCCGAACCCGGCACAAAACCCGACCAAAAAGCAAAACTCAAAGGCGTAATCAGCACAGCCGCAAGGGTAGAGACACTCGTCAAAGAAACCGACAGAGCCGTATTGCCCCGTGCCAGATGCACCATGAAATTCGATACATTGCCGCCCGGGCAGGTCGCAATCAACATCATGCCCAGCCCCAAACTCACCGGAGGCCGGAAAACAAACACCAGGGCCAAAGACAAAAGCGGCAACAAAAGATACTCCGATGCCATGCCCACCAAAGCCGCCCCGGGCGCCTTCAAAATGTTCCGGAAATCCTGAAGATGCAAGTCCAAAGCCACCCCAAACATGATGAAGGCCAACAAAAAGTTCAAAGCCAGCAAATCGCCCTCGTGAAAGTCTATTCGTACCTGGTCTATCTCGTGCATAAGATGACAAAAGTAAGTATTTTGAGGGTTTTGAAGCAAGGCAGCTCTCAAAGCAGGCAAGCCGTATCGTACGCGCGCTAAAGCACGCGGTACTGATTGACGGGCTAAAGCCCGCCCAACGGCACTTAACACTAAACGCTCAACACTAAACGCTACACGATACACAAAAAAAATACTACCTTTGCTATCATCCTAAAGTTCGCCGCCTCATGCCTGATTTTGTACATCTGCACTGCCATACTCAATTCTCCCTGCTCGACGGGGCCAACACCATTCCAGCCATCATGAAAAAGGCCAAAGAAGACGGCCAGGCGGGTGTAGCGCTGACCGATCACGGCAACATGTTCGGGGCCTTTAAGTTTGTGGCCGAAGCCGAAAAAAACGACCTCAAGCCCATCGTAGGCTGCGAGTTTTATCTGGTCGAAGACCGCCACCGCAGGTCGTTTTCGACGGGCAAAGGGGAAAAAGACGTGCGCTACCACCAACTCCTGCTCGCCAAAAACCAAAAGGGCTACGAAAACCTCTCCAAGCTCTGCTCCCTCGGCTACATCGAAGGACTTTACGGCAAGTACCCCCGCATTGACAAGGAGTTGTTGGAACAATACCACGAAGGCCTCATCGCCACCTCCTGCTGCATAGGTGCCGAAATACCTCAGGCCATCCTCCACAAAGATTACGAAAAGGCCGAAAAACTCATCCGCTGGTATCACGAGCTCTTTGGCGAAGACTTCTACATCGAGCTCCAGCGACAAAGAGGCATGGAAAACATTGACGGCCTCGGCGTCAGCCAGGAAGATATCAATATGAAACTGTTGGAATATGCCAACAAATACAACATCAAAACCATCGTTACCAACGATGCCCACTACCTCAATGAAGAAGACGCCGCCCCCCACGACCTGCTCCTCTGCGTCAACACAGCCAGCAACGTAAGTGATGAAAAACGCTTCCGCTTCAGCTCCTCCGACTACTACTTCAAAACCCGGGAGGAGATGAACGCCACCTTCAAAGACCTGCCGGAAGCCGTGGACAACACCATGGAGGTACTCGACAAAGTCGAAAAACTCAACCTCAGGCGCGACATCCTCATGCCGGCCTTCCCCGTACCCGAAGGCTTTGAATCCCAGGCCGACTACCTGCGCCACCTCACCTACGAGGGCGCCCGCAAGCGCTACGGCGAGCTGTCCGAAACCATACGCGAACGCATAGAATTTGAGCTCAACACCATCATCGGCTCCCAATACGAAGGCTACTTCCTCATCGTCCAGGATTTTACCACCGCAGCCCGCGAGCTGGGCGTATGGGTAGGCCCGGGCCGCGGCTCGGCAGCCGGCTCCGTCGTGGCTTACTGTCTCGGAATCATCAACATAGACCCCATCAAGTACAACCTCCTCTTCGAGCGCTTCCTCAATCCCGAACGCATCTCCATGCCGGATATTGACATTGACTTCGACGACGAAGGCCGGCAAAAGGTCATTGACTACGTGGTGGACAAATACGGCAAAAACCAGGTAGCCCAAATCATCACCTACGGCACCATGGCAGCCAAATCAGCCATCCGGGACGTGGGCCGCGTACTCGGCGTGCCCCTGCATGTGGTGGACAGCGTGGCCAAGACCTTCCCCTCCCACGCCAAAGCCACCCTCAACAAAATCCTCGAAGCCCGCGACATCGAGCAAAAACTCAAAGAAGACCTCTCTGCCGAAGACCGCGAAAAGGCCTATAAACTGCGCGAAATGGCCCGCCAGGAAGACACCGTAGGCGAAATGCTGCGCATGGCCCAAAAACTCGAAGGCTCCCTGCGCACCACCGGCATACACGCCTGCGGCATCGTCATCACACCCGATGAAATCACCAAATACGTGCCCGTCAGCACCGCCAAAAACAGTGACCTGCTGGTTACCCAATTCGACAACGAAGTGGCCGAAGAGGCCGGCCTGCTCAAAATGGATTTCCTCGGCCTCAAAACCCTCAGCATCGTCAAAGATGCCGCCCAACTGGTCAAAGAACGCCGCGGCATAGACATCAATCCCGACGAAATCCCCCTCGACGAACCGGCCGTCTATGAGCTCTTCCAAAGAGGCGAAACCATAGGCCTCTTCCAATACGAAAGCGAAGGCATGCAAAAACACCTGCGCGAGCTGGTACCCGACACCTTCGAAGACCTCATCGCCATGAACGCCCTCTACCGCCCGGGCCCCATGGCCAAAATCCCCGACTTCATCGCCCGCAAACACGGCCGCGAGGAAATCACCTACGACCTGCCCGAAATGGAGGAATTCCTCTCCCAAACCTACGGCATCACCGTCTATCAGGAGCAGGTCATGTTGCTTTCGCAAAAACTCGCCGGCTTCACCAAAGGCCAGGCAGACTCCCTGCGCAAGGCCATGGGGAAAAAGAAAAAAGACCTCATTGACAAAATGTACCCGCTCTTCATCGAAGGCGGCAAAAAAAACGGCCATCCCGAAGACATCCTCAACAAAATCTGGAGCGAGTGGGAAGCCTTCGCCTCCTATGCCTTCAACAAATCACACTCCACCTGCTACGCCTACCTGGCCTACCAGACGGCCTACTTCAAAGCCCTCTACAAGGAGGAGTACATGGCCTCCGTGCTCACGCACAACAAGAACGACCTGTCCAAAGTAACCTTCTTCCTGCGCGAAGCCAAACGCATGGGCATCCCCGTGCTCGGCCCCGACATCAACGAGAGCCAATCCGATTTTTCCGTCAATGAAAAAGGGCAAATCCGCTTCGGCCTCTCCGCCCTCAAAGGCGTGGGCGAAGGCCCCGTAACCGCCATACTCGAAGAACGCAAAAAGAACGGCCCCTTCAAAGATTTTCTCGACTTCGCACGCCGCATGCCCCAGGGAAGCATTAACAAACGCATCGTGGAAAGCCTCGCCAACGGCGGCGCTTTCGACTGCTTTGAAGAACTCCATCGCGCACAGTATTTTGCGCCTTCCGGCAAATACGAAACCTACTTAGAGCACGCCCTGCGCTACGGGCAGCGCTACCAGCACGAACAAACCATGGCCGCCAACTCACTCTTCGGAGACTCCACCGCCGCCATGATACCCGCACCCCAGGCGCCTCCATGCGAACCCTGGCCGCTCATCCAAAAACTCCAGCGCGAACGCGAAGTAACCGGCATCTTCATCTCCGGCCACCCCTTAGATGACTACCGCATCGAAGTGGAAACCCTCACCTCCTGCTCCCTGCAGGAAGTACCGGAACACAAAGACAAAAACCTCCGCCTTGCCGGCCTCGTCCTCAAGGCCGAACACCGCATCAGCAAAAAAGGCAACGGCTGGGGCGCTTTCGCTCTCCAGGACTACTCCGGCGTACTCGAATTCCGCCTCTTTGGCGAAAGCTATCAACAGTTTAAAGCCTTCCTCGAAGAAGGCCAGGTCGTCTATATGGAAGGCCGCTACCAAAAAAGCTGGAAAGGCGAAGAATACGAATTCCGCCCCGCCGAAATTCGCCAACTCGAAGCCATGGGGCAACAACTGGTCAGCGGCATCGAGCTGCAAATACCCATCACCCAACTCCAGGACAAACTGCTGACCGACTTACTGGAAACCCTGAAAGCCAGCAAGGGCCCGCACCACCTGCGCATTACACTCATAGACCCCATTGAAAAACAATCGCTCAACACCACCTCGCGCAAACTAAAAATCCAGGTCAACAACGAACTCATCCGAAAACTCGAACAACTCGGCATCCTCTACAAAATCCTGACCGACAGCAGGCCCGGCACCGCAAGCAACTCCAAGGCCCTCAGAAGCAAAAACAAATATGCTTAGATCACATCTCTTTTTCACCCTTGCGAAACCTCTTCCTCGCCTCTACGGCAAAGGTGCTGTCGGAGTATTCGATGAAGAGCTTTTCGTAGAGTTCGCGGGCCTTTTCCGGCTCTTTGAGCTTTTGCTCGTAGAGCTCGGCCATCATAAAGAGGGCATTGTCGGCCCGGATGCCGTCGCCATATTTTTCTACAATGGTGTTCAGCGACTGAATGGCCTTGTGAATATCGCCCCGCTTGACATCTATTTGCGCCTGCAGATAGAGCACGTCATCGTCTAAGGCGTGATTGGGATAATCGTTCAGGAGTTTATTGAGCAGGGCTTCGGCTTCATCGAGCCGGTTTTGAAACATCAGCAAGTCTGCATGGGCGTACATGCTCAGGGCTTCGGCAGTGGTGTCTAAGCCGAGGTTGTCGGTGATGAATATGGAGAGCTCCAAAGCATCGTTGGCGATGAGCTTAGAGGTCGAGGCTTTGAGGGCAGCGAGTTGAGTCTGCGCCCATTCAAAATCGCCATTGTAGTAGAAGAGCCTGGCGTTTTTGAAGCGAGCCTCATGGCCGAGGGGGTCTTCTTCAAAGGCCTTATCTACTTGAGAGTAAAGGAGCGTAGCTTCCCATATTTCGCCTTTGATGAGGTAGAGGTCGCCCAGGGCTATTTTGGCTTTGCCCAGGGTTTTGGGCGAGAGGTTCGGCATTTCCACCACTTTTTTGAGGGTTTCTATGCCGGCATCCAATTTGTTGAGGCGGTACGCCTGCAAGTCGGCCAACTCCATAGCGATGTGTGCCGTTCGGGGCGTCAGGCCAAACTCTTCGAGGAAGGCGTCATACTCCCTCTCCAAATCCTGTAAGGCCACAGTATCGGGCGGATAAGTGTCATAAGCCAGCAGGCCCTTGGTTTTCAAGGCAAGGCGCTGGGCCTCCACATAGGAGGGGCTTTGCGGGCCCTTGTCTGCGAGGTATTCAAAAATCTGTAAGGCCGCTTCGTAATCCTCGTCCTGCAAGGCCGTTTGGCCCAGGTTGAAGATGTTGTAATCGTAATCGCCAAGGCGCCTGTCTAAGGCTTTCATTTGCCGAAAGGCAGCCTTATAATTTTTTTCCTTCACAAAGACCCAGGCCAGAAACCCGGGGTAAACATCTGCTTCCGGTTCTTTCTGGATGCGGTCGTACAACTGCGCTTTGAGCTCTTCAAAATCTGCTTCCGAGAAATAGCGCTGAAAGATGGCCTGCAGGGTGTTTTGTCTGCGCGGATTCAGAGCCAGGCTGTTGAGGTAGTTTTCGATGGCCTTATCCATCGTACCCTGTCGGCGGTAGAGATCGGCCATGTTGTAATACACCCTGTCATCGGGCCCCAGCATGTCCATGCCCTTTTCGTAGGTGCGAATGGCCTGGTCGTATAACATCTGGGAAGTGAAGGCCTGTGCCAGTTGAATCACGGCATTGGAATTTGGCGGCAAATTGCGAATGGCCTTTTCGTACTGCTGCCTCGCCTTGTCGGGCATGTTCTGACGCTCCAACAACTGGCCGTAAGTAACGTACAACTGCACCTTATCCGGCTGCTCCTTCAGTGCTTTCTTAATCACCTTCTCAGCCCTGGCATAATCGCCAAGCTCAAACAGGCAACTGATGTAGCGATTGAAGTAGTAGTTGTTGGCCCTGCTGCTGCGAGACAACTTTTCGTACAATACGGCAGCCTTCTCATACTCCCCGTTGATGTAGTACTGCTGAGCCAATTGAGCCTCATGAGTCTGCTGGGCTGAAAGAGAAGTCAAACCCGGACAGCTCAAGGCAAAAACCAATAGAAAAAAACGCATGGCGAACGATTTAAATCAGCGCATGAAAGACTCTATGGGAAGCAAGCGAGCCGTAAGGGACATCGCAGTCAGAAAAACCACGGTATCCTCCTCCAGCATGTACGGCATGTCATAACAGAAAAAAATCTGCTCATTCCGCACACCCTGCATGGAATGCGTGTAAAAGGAAAAATCAAAACCCATACGCTCAAATGCCCCACGCGACATCTGCGAAACGCCCTCCTTCCGAACTTTGCGCAAAAGGCGAAAGTTCCGCAGTAAATTGGCTTCCAACTTTCGAAGTGTAAGCATCTCCTCCCTGCGGTGGCGATTGTGATACGCACTTCTACAGTCTGAAGAGCAAAAACGCTTGTCCGAACGGCCCCACATCTTCTTTCCACACTCTTTACAAAACATCATAACAGCAAGTTTAATTTACAGCGCATGCACTTGCCGTCGCGATACAAAGATAGAAACAAAATTAAAAACGAATTGGTTTTAAGTTTGTTTTTTTATTTACACTTAAATCGAAGTGGTTTGCCTCTGATTTAGTGATTGCAGCGCTCCAATTACTTAGTCAGCAACATGGTAATGATGATGGCCGGCTTAGTTGAAGATACATTGATGATGTTCAGCGCATAGGTCTTGGCGGCCACAGTTGTAAAGGAAATGCCCGGCGTGGGGTCGTTCTTGCGGTCTTCGGCCACCACACGGCCGGACTGCATTTCGGTGAGTTGCAAATCTGCATCGCTCAGAGCATCAGCACCGGCAGCAATGGCATAGTGGTCTGCATCCCCCAGCTTCATGTCTGATATCTCTATCCTCATATTGGAAGGCAGCAAAGTGCCAAAGAGCCCCCATTGATTGGCTCCATCGTGAATTTTGACGCCGGCTTCATCATTGATGTAGCTTCCGTATGTCAGTATCTTATTCGTAGCCTGATCCACTTCCTCGGCAGAGATGTCATAGCCATCCGGGCTCATGAGCGCCAGGGCGACAAAACTCGCTTCCTTTTCATCGCCTTTCAGCTCGTAAACGATTTCATAGATGCCGCTTTCTAAGGGTGTGAAAGAAATGACCGGATTCGCGTCGTCTTCCACATCTTTTTCATAGACGCGGCCGTCTTTTTTCAGGTAGAGATTGCAGTCGGTTACATCGTCATCACCGCCGCCGATGAAGACGTATTTCTCACCCGCGTTCAGCCGCATTTCGTAGCTGATTTGCTCACCGGTTTGCAAATGAGTGGCGAGGAAAGCAACGCCCCGCCGAAACTTATACTCAGTCTTATGACTGACGACAACGGCTTTGGACAGGGTGTTGTTCAAAGCCTGGCGCATGTATTCTCCCGGAGGCCACCAGGTCATGGCATTTTCACCGCCCTGGGCAAAAGTGGAAAAGTTGAACAAAAGGACGAAAAACAGGAGGAAAGTGGTAGTTTTCTCAAAGAACATAGAGACGGGATTAAGAAAAGTGTATCAAAGCGGTGCCAAAACGAAAGCCAAGATATAAATATTACGCAAAGAAAAAAGCCGGCGCTTTCGCACCGGCTTTTTTTTCGCCTCACTCTTTAATCAACTTCACTACGGTTCGCCCTGCGGAGCCTCGCAATTCGAGCAGATAAACGCCCGGGAGGAGGTTCTCTTTGAGCAGCCAGGAAGATTTGCCGAAAGGCAGCAGGCGGCGCTCAGTCAGAAGCAGTTGGCCCGTCGTGTTGTACAACTTCAGGCTCACTTCGCCGGCCTCTTCCATATCCAAAAGGATTTGCACTTCGTCCTTGAAGGGGTTCGGAGACACGCTGACCGACAAGGCCGGGAGCTCAGGCTGGAAGAGCCCTGTTTCACAGAGCGTGGCAAAGGCAACAATCTCGCTAAACTCACTGCTCACGCTAAAATCGCAGTTGGCCCGCACGCGCACCTCATAGACTGTACAGCTATCGAGTGGCTGGAGGGTGTAATCCTCGTTTTGCGTCTCATCCTCAAACCAGTTTGCAGCGCCCTCGGGGCGCCATTGGATGGTGTAAGAAATGGCCTCCGCCGTGCCGCTCCAAACGGCCAGAGCAGAGCTTTGCGTAGTGTCCACAATGGCCAAATCAGCGGGCACCTCATCGCAGGCGGGCAGGCAATCTGTCATGAAGACCACCGTTTCGGAAAAAGCGCTGGTCGTATCGCCGCAATTGGTGGCGATGCGCAGTTCGTACTCCGCACACGCTGTCAAATCCATGAGGGTGTAGTTGGTTTGGGTCAAACCGGGGATGATCGTCCAGTTGGAAGCGGCAGTTTCCTTGTAGTGCAGTTCATAAGACGTAGCGGGCAGCGGGCCCTCCCAACTGACGATTGCCGTAAAGAAGCCGATGTCATCAATCACGACATTTTCCGGCGGGTCGCAGGGCGGCGGTACGCCCGGCTCAATGGTGATGCAGTAGTCTTCGTATTCGCCCTCTACTTCCGTTGCACAAGGCGTTACATCTGCGCCCAAAGCATAGCCCATGCCCACGCGCATGCGGGTAGCGCCGGCAAGGGCATCTCCAGGCACGACAAAGGTGATGGAAGTGGTCGTCTGAGTTGACTGCGGGTCTGCCATCTCCTCTCCCGGGTCGTCAAAATCGCCGTCCTGGTTGAAGTCTATCCAAAGCACGAAATTTTCATCATAAGTGGTACCGTCCTGAAAGCCCGGCGTCAACAGAGCCGTGTATTGCTGATAAGTCGTCAGCGTAGTCGTCATGTCTTCAAAAAAGGCATAGCCGTCATTGTCGCCGGAGACGTTGTTGATGCCCTCCAGCTCCACGCTTTCGATGTACTCATAGGCCGTAGAAGCTGCCGGCTCACAGTAGTCATTGTCCAGGCAGGCGCCGCAACCCGGCGAGACGAACATCAGCGGTGTGGAGAAATCCGTGGTGTCGCCCGACATGCAGACGGCTGCCACCTGCACCGTAACCAACACACAGGGCAGGTAAGCAGGGCCCCAGGCCGTAGTGTCTGTAAGGCTGTCGAGCAATATGGTACTGCCGTCTTCAAAAGTAAAGAGCAGTTGATAATGGTCGGCGGCAAACAGAGGGTTCCATTGAAATTCCGAAGTCAGCGTATCCAAGACCGTCAGATGCAGGCCCGAAGGAGCCTCACAGCAGCCATCGGTTTGGAAGACGAAAGAATCCGTATAGCCGCTGGTGGTGTCGGAGCAATTAGAGAAAAGCTGTACTTCGTATTCCGTGCAAGGCATGAGGCCAAGCAAGGTGATGGATGTACCGACATCGGAGGCCGTATCCCACTGCATAGCACCCAGCTCGCGCCAGCGCATATCTACAGTCAATACGGAATCGGTAACGCTCCAGGAGATGGTGGCCTGCGTATCGGTAACATCGGAAGCCTGGATGTTGGAGGGCGGCGGGCAGGGGCCGCAGTTTTCCATCACCATCATGATGCTGTTGTTGATGTTGAGGCGGCCGCCGGTGGTGGTGATGCCGTCTAAGCTGGCATTGGGGTCAACTCCTTCAAGTATGTAATCGCGCACCATCTCGGCAGCGAGCTGAGGGTCGCTCAGGGCCAAAGAGGCCAGGGTCGGGCAGGGCGCCGAATACAAGAGCGCAATGGCCCCCGCAACATGGGGCGTAGCGCCCGAGGTGCCGCCAAAGGGCCCATAGCCGTTGTTGGCCATCGTCCAGGTATCCTGCCCGAAGGCGCCGAGGTCAATGGTGGTGGCGCCATAGCCGGCAAAGGACACTTTGTTGTCGGTGTTGTCCATGTTGGTTACCGAAATCAGGTACTCGGAGGGGCAGGCCGTGGGCAGGTCGCCGACCACATCCACGTTTTGGTTGTCGTTGATGGTCGCACCGGCACTGAGGATGCCGTTGACGCCGAGGGTGTCGTAAAAAGCACACCAGAGAGGAGCATCCGAGGGCTGGCCGAAATTTATCCCCCAGGAAGAGTTGGTAGCCACCACAAAGGCGCCTTCGGCGCCGCCGGTTTCATTGTATTTTTTGCGGTTGTTCAGGGCATAGCTGTAGGCCTCGATGACTTCAGACTCCACGCCCGTGCCACCGACGACCAGCATCAGCTTCACATTCCAGTTGACACCGGCTACGCCGATGCCGTTGTCGCCCTGGGCACCCACGATGCCGGCTACGGCCGTACCGTGAAAGGGGCTTCCCATCACGTCGTCGTTTTGCGTGCCGGTATTCCAGCCGTAGTAATCGTCTATAAAGCCGTTGTTGTCGTCGTCTATGCCATTGTCGGGGATTTCGGCATGATTCACCCAGAGGTTGTCGCCCCAGTCTTCGTGGTTGAGGTCAAAGCCGCCGTCCACGATGCAGACTACGATGGTATCGCCATTTGCCGTAAGGCCACCGGTAGAGATGTCCCAGGCCAGATCGGCATCAATATCAGCGCCGACGACGCCCCCGTTGGAGCCGTCATTGATGTACTGCCACTGCTGTGGAAACTGGGGGTCGTTGGGCGTCGTTGAGCGCAGCTTGACCAGGTGATTGAACTGCGCGGTCTCCACTGCTTTTTGCTTGCTTACATAGCTTAGGAAGTCGTTTTCGTTGATGACTGTGTGGTCAAAGGTTGCCAGCCAGATGTTCATGGGTTCGGAAATTTCGCGCAGCATCCTGAACTGCGTGTTTTCACCCTTGAAGCGCTGCATTTCTTCCGTAAAAGCCCGCAAATTGGCATCGGGCTCTACGCGAATGAGCATCTGCCCCAGAGCGTGGTCCAGGCGTTGCGCACCCAGACTGAAGCTGACGAAGACAGAGAGCAACAGGGTCTGTAAAAGGATTTTGAGATTCATAAGTTAACAATTTTGGAGAAAAAAAGTGGTTTTCCGCCGGCAACCGGCCGCAGGTGCCGGTGTTTAAACGGAAGTTCAAAGATAAAGGAGAAACATTAGAACAAGGCTTATATCATCTGCCTTTCGGCAAATTTTACCCGTGAAAAACGCCCTTTGGTCAGGGGGGCGTCACGAAGTACATGGCAATGCGTCCTTTATGCTTCACTTCAATCTCGCCGCGGGGGATGCAGCGATAGCGCTCTTCTGCGAGGCGGGCGGTAGTCTCCGAGGCATTGACTTTGCCGGCAGCGCCCGCGGCTTCTACGCGGGCAGCGATGTTGACGGTATCGCCCCAGATGTCGTAGGCAAATTTTTTGACGCCGACCACGCCGGCTACCACCGGGCCTGTGTGTACGCCGACGCGGGCCCTCCAACTGCCTCTTCCCGCGGCGTATTCCTCTTCGACGAAGCGCTGCATGGCCAAAGCTGCCGCCAGGGTTTGACAGGCGCTTTCTTTGGCCGATTCAGCCCGGAAGCCGCCGGCACACATGTAGGCATCGCCTATGGTCTTGATTTTTTCCAGGCCATATTCTTCTACGATCTCATCAAAGGCCCGGAAATAGCGGTCCACCTCGGCTACCAGCGCCTCGGGGCTGCGCCTGCAAGCCACTTTCGTGAAATTGCAAAAGTCGAGGAAAAGCACGCTGACGTACTCATAGCTTTTGGCCGTAGCATGGCCTTTTTCTTTCAGTTCTTCGGCGGTATCGGCGGGCAGGATGTTGAGCAGGAGCTTATCCGACTTTTTCTTCTCGGCGGCCAGCTCGGCCGTTCTGAGCTGCACCTGGCGCTCCAGTTCTCTTTCCCGCTGCCGAAGCAGATAGAGGCGATAGCGCATGATGCCATAGACCAGGGCCACCAGCAACAAAAAGCAAAGCGCCAAAAACCAGGGCGTTTTATAAAAGGCCTGTCGCACCACAATGGGCACGCTCAGCACCTCATCGCTCCAGGGCCCGTCGCTGATGCCGGCCCGCAGATGAAAGATGTACTTCCCCGCCGGCAGGTTGTTGTAGCGCACCTTGTGCATACGGGTAGGTTCAGACCACTTGCTGTCGTAGCCTTCGAGAAAATAACTGAACACGTGATTGGCCGGATTGGCGTAATTGGCCAGGGCATAGCTGAGCGTAAAAAAGCGATCTCTGTGCGTCAAAGTTACCGCCTCCGTACTCCAGCCATAGGCCGGCAGATTGATGACGCTGTCGAAGTGCCCGTCGTATTTGGAAAAATCGGTGAGCAGCAATTTGCCTTTGATTTTGCGGCTTTGCAACTGCTCCATCTGCGGCCCGGGATAAAAAGCCGTAACGCCGTTCAGCCCCCCGAAGAAGAAGCGCCCGTCTCTGCTCTTGAGGTAAGAGATGCGGTTAAATTCATTTGCCGAAAGGCCGTCTTCCTTAAAGAAATTGTGAAAGCGCTCCTCCTCTATGGAAAAGCGCGTCAGCCCGCGGTCGGTACTCACCCAAAGCGCCGAGTCTCCCTCCGACAGCAGGCCGTTGACGAAGTTGTTGGGCATGCCGTCCTCCGTAGTGAATTTGCGCATTTGCCCGCTGATGAGATCCAGTTGCACCAGACCGGCAGAGGTGCCCAGCCACAAGCGCCCGGAGGCGGCTTCGTGAATGGCGAGGATGCGCATGCCGGCGGTTTTTTCTTCGGCTTTCGCCAAATGATTTTGCGCGTCAAAGGCGTAGAGGCCCTCCGTTTCCGTACCCAGCCAGAGCAAACCGCTGCGCAGGCCTTCTGCCACCGCTGTAATTTTGGAAGGCAGGCTGTCCGCTGCCTGGTTGTAAACGGGATAAGGCGCAAAGGCTGATTTTTCATCCTGCCAGAGAAAGAGCCTGCCGCCCGAAGCCAGCCACAAGCGCCCGCGGGAATCCACATAAGGGATGCCCTCGGCCTCGTGTAAGTCCAGGGGCAGGGAGTCTATGCCTTTGCCCGGCCGGATGCGCAAGCCGGCACCGGTGAAGAGCGCCCCTTTATACCAGGCCAGCCCGAAAGGTGCTATTTTGATGGAACGCCCCTCAAACAAGGGCTCAGCCCGCTCACTGCCCGCAGGGAGGACGTGGATGCCATTGTAATAGGAGAAATAAACATTCCCGTCTTCATCTTCGGCCATACCTCTCATGCTGCAAAAACCGGCATTGCAGTAGCTGTTGCCGTCTTCCAAATAGGTTTGAAACCACTCCTGCTTTTGCACAATTTTGACCGCCCCGAATTCGGTAGCCAGCCATATCACGCCGGAGACATCTTCAAACAATTGGCGGATATCGGGAGGGTATTGAGTCAGCTTTTGCACTTCGGCGGTCAAGTCTTCCAAAGCTCCGGTAGAAGCCTTGTAAAAAAAGAGCTGATTGGAAGCTGCCAGCCAGAGGTTGCCGTCTTCATCCACGAGCAATTCGCGGCAGGGCAAGTCGCCGGTGGGCAGCAAATCCGATACCGGATGCCGCTCAAAGGCATCTTTGCCGGGGGGGCGGTACAGCAACCTGCCGTCCCGGAGCAAGACGTACAGGCCTTTTTGTGCATTGCCTGCCAGAGCGAGGATGCGGGCGCGGGCCTTATCGCGCCCGCGGTAAGGCAGATTTTCCTTGTCCAACCATTTGCCTTGAGCGTCAAACAGCCACAGCTCGTTTTCGAAGCCCGCCACCCACAGCCTGCCGTCCATCCACAACATGGGATGCCGGTCGTAATTTCCCGAAAGGGGGTAAGATGACAGCAAATCTCCACCGGCAGAGAGATGCAATAAGTGGCTTTTCTGCCTTCTCTGGTCGTAAACAGTCAGCCAAAGCGTGCTGTCAGCTGCCGCCAGCAGGCCCTGTATGCCGAGCTCTGCGGTGCTATCCGCTGCCGGCTCTCCTGTCTGGCCGTGCAGCAAGGACGGCTTTCCTGAGCTAAGCCCCAGGGAAAAACTCCTCCAGGGCACGGAAGGCGAAGGGCGGAGGTACAAATGTGCCTGATGAGCCATCCAGAGGCTGCCGTCGGGCCCCGTTGCCAGAAATTCCACAAAGTCATCGGGCAAGGGGTGAGTTTTGCTGTGAGAAGCAAATACCGTAAAGCCATAGCCATCGAAGCGATTGAGCCCGCGCAGCGTTCCCAGCCACAAAAAGCCCATGGAATCCTGGGCTATGCAGTAGGTATTGCGATGCGACAGGCCATCTTCAAAGCCGTACAGCCTGAGTTCGCGAGACACGCTGCCCTGCAAGGGCGAAGAAGCCGTTGCCTGGCCAAAAAGTACCGCCGGCAAGAAGCCAAGCACCGCTGCCCAACTCCACCCAAACAGACGCCTCCACAAGCCGGATGTGCCCACAAACGTTACTTTCATATAAAAATCGCGTCAATATGTTGAAAAAAAGAAAGCGAAGCTGCTTTTGCGCCCTATTTTGGGCACCGTTGGCACTTACCAACAGTTGAACTCAAGAATCGCGTTTTGCGTGGCAAGATAAAAAAGTTTGAAAAAGGGGGTAAGAAAAGAGGTGCAAAAGACATAAGGAGGTGAAGCAAACGCAAAACAATCGGCCCGGCAAAGGCGTTACTGCGGTGGATGAAAAGAGGTGATTTCGGGCTGATGTTAAAGTTATTAACAAACGGTGCAGAGTTTATGGAAATCGCCATACCTTTGCGCCCGCTTAAAAAAGCACTGACCCGAACATGAACATATTTAATCACCCGGGCGAAAGGACAGAGGCCGTGAAGGCCCGCGTTCTGAGCCTGAAACCAAATTTTCTCTCGCTGATTCCCAAACTCTACACTGTTTGAACACCCCGTGAAACCCTTTTTTGATTGGGTTGCATGAAGTGCAATTGCCCGTTTCTCCGGGCAAAACTCTTCGCCTGCGCCCAATCCTCAGAAAACGAAGAGAAAAATGAAAATCCCATGGACTAAAACCCTCGTACTCCTGTTCTTTTTGACAGGACTTGTACTACCTGCCAAAGCAGGCGGTATAGGTAGTGACGAAGAAATCAAAGACCGATTGAGTTGCCTGGACTTGCCCGTGGCGCTGCACTACAATGCTGCCATTCGGGAGAACATCCGCCGCTATGTATCTAACGGCTACCGCGACTCGGAAAAGATGCTGGGACGCACGCCCCTGTATTTCCCCATCTTTGAACACGAGCTCAAGCGCATGGGCCTGCCGGAAGGGCTCAAATACCTCGCCATCATTGAGTCTTCTCTGAAGGCCGATGTGCGCTCTCATGTAGGTGCTGCGGGATTGTGGCAACTCATGAGCGGCACAGCCCGCGAGTTGGGCCTGCGCGTGGACGGCTCCATAGACGAGCGCCTGGACCCCTACAAGTCCACCCGTGCAGCCTTGAAATACCTGAAGAGCCTGTACGATCGCTACGGCAGTTGGGAGTTGGCCATTGCCGCTTACAACTCCGGCCCGGGCACCATCAACCGTGCCATTCGCCTCGGAGGGAGCAAAGACTTTTGGAAAATCCGTCAATACCTGCCCTCCGAAACGCGCAACTATGTGCCTCGTTTCATCGCTGCAGCTTATCTCGCAGAGTACTACAAGGAGTACAACATCCAGCCGGAGTACCCCGACTACGAGCTGCAGTTTACGCGCACGGCCCTGGTTTATGACTACATCTCTTTCAAGAAGTTGTCAAAGATCACCCGCGTGCCCATCAGCACGCTGCGCAAATTGAACCCTGCCTACATCGCAGGCTACATTCCGCGCAACGAAGCCGGCAACTTCCTGATCCTGCCCGAGATGGGTATGATGGCCTTCAGCGATTACCTGCAATGGTCGGATCGCGAGTTGCGCACCAACCTGCCGGTTCATCAAACGGCAGAAATCGTCAAAGACGATGCCCAAAAGCGGGTCAAGGTCATCGTCATCGTCGAAGTGGGCAATACGCTCGAAGATTTGGCGAAAGCCTACGACTGCACCACAGAAGAAATTAAAACCTGGAACGGACTCAACAGCGATGAGCTCTACGTGAAGCAGGAACTCGTCCTCTTCATCCCGCAGCAAATGCACCAGGTCAAACCCGCACGCGCATAAGAGGGAAATGCGCTAAACATACTGAGCCAAATTTCATTTGGCTCCCTGTGAGAGAAAACTGCAC
>JALVES010000005.1 GCA_027030635.1 Saprospiraceae bacterium
GAATTCCATATCGCTATTCTATAGGTTCAGCTATTCCTGAAGACCTGAAAAAAGAAGTGCTTGATTTTGCTTCGAGTCTCTTTGGTACAGTAAAACGTGCGACGAAAGTATTTTTTGAAGATGGAATTTTACTCTCTGAACCTAAGCTTGATCTATCTAAACCAGCTATTCCTAAAATACTTGCTTCGCCTAAGCCTACTTGTTATCAACATTATTTAGAACAAGAGTCTGTGCATGTTAAGGAGTCACAACTTATAAAATGGGATGATTCTTCAGCTCGCATTCGAGGATATAAGGAGTATTGGCATAGACATACATCATCAAAACGGGAGGATAAATATACTTGGATGGAAACTGAAAAGGAGAAGACTAAAAGTCATTCTTCGCCCATTAATCCTTTGTCTGTTGGAGCTGCTTTTTCCGCCCGTATCCGCTTCGAAAATCTCAGTCAGGAAGAATTGGGCGCACTTCTTTTTGCCTTAGATTTGCCCGAAGGATGTGCTCATAAATTAGGCATGGGTAAGCCTTTGGGTTTGGGTTCTGTGCGGATTACCCCAAAACTTACATTGATTGATCGCTCAAAACGATATGCTCAGATTTTTGATGAAAATGGCAATTGGATGACGGCTGAAAGAGAAGAGGCAGATTTGGAGGCTTTTAAAAATGCTTTTGCCAAATACATGGGTGAACAGATTGCCGGCTCAAGGTTCCAAACTGCTGATGATTATTGGGAGAAAGACCCGCGCATGCAGCAGTTGAAGTGTATGCTGACTTTTCTTCCTCTTGGTGATGCTCCTGAGAATATTCGCATGTGGCAGGAAGCTACCAGGTACATGAAAATTCAGCCTAAAAATGAATATAAAAATCGCCCTGTATTGCCTAAGGCATGTGATATGGTTAGAGAAAGTGTAAGGGGGCGAAGCAAAAAATTGTAACGAATTAAATTTTTCTTATGAAAAAATCATTAATAATGACAGTAGGTACTGGGAGGAATGTAGCGGATGGTCTTTTGTTTTCTATTGATAAGCAAAATCCAAGTTTAGTTGTTTTTCTTCATACGGATAGTAGTTTATCTACTGTTGAGAAGCTATCCAAAGAGTTGAGTCGACTAGATGTTTCGATGGACTCTTTTGAGCTAAGTGATGAAAATGATGTGCAGCATTGTTTTGAAGTTGGCTGTAATATTATTAAGAGGTTATTAAAAGAATTCTCTATTGATGATATTGGTGCAGATTATACTAGTGGTACTAAGGCTATGTCTGCAGGTTTAGTTCTTGCTGCAGCTTCCTTTGGGATAAAGCAGATTAGTTATGTCCATGGGGAACGAGATTCTTCTGTCGGGCGGGTTATTTCCGGAACAGAGCAATTGAGAGTTTTAAAGCCTTCAGTTGTTTTAGAAGTGAATTTAATTCGTCAATTTGCTAATTTATTTAACAATTATCAATTTCAATCTGCTTTGAATCTTGTTTCTAAATATTCTTTTACCCCTAAATATGAAAAAACTTTTACTTTTTTTAAATGCTTAGCTGAAGCATTTGATGCTTGGGATAAGTTTGATTTTTCGAAAGCGCTAGATGTTTTGAAAAGCTGCGATAAGAAATTTTTGAAAGGGAAGATGTGGAATGGCATTGTAGAAAAGAGCAAACAGTGGTTGTACAGGTTGAAGCAGCTTAAAGAAAATGATGTTTGTGAAAATGATGATTTTATAGACTTGGTAGTGGAGCTTGTTGAGAATGCTAAGAGACGTAAAGAGCAGGGAGTTTATGATGATGCAGTTGCTCGATGTTATAGAGCTCTTGAGTTGATTTTTCAAATAGAATATGGAAAGGTGTTTGGCAAGAGGACGGAGGTTGGGCTGGTTGAGACTATTGAGGAGATCGGAGAGCGTGATCCTGGCAATAATAAAGTTAATGTTTTTTTGAGTCGAAAAGATAAAGCGTTTGGGTTGCTTTATGTTAGAAATCATTCTATATTAGCGCATGGAATTGATACTGTTAAGGAGAGGAGCCTGACTGATTTTTTGACTTTAATTGAGACTTTCTTGCCTGAATATCAATATAGTTACTTTAAAAAAATTGATGTGATCGATTTTATTTGATTATTGTTTTTGTATGGTTGATTTATTGATTGCTTATGGTTTCTTGTGTTGCATTATCTGATTTTTTTATGCTAAAATGTTTTGTGATTTTAATTGGGCTGAAATGGAAAGCCCGCTACTCTGATTTTGGCTATAGCGGCTATAGCTGTTGTGCTTTTACTTTGAAAATGTGACAAGTAATTTGCTCTTTTGTGAGGGGGCTTTTAACTTGGCTTGTAGTCTTGTGTCTTTTAAAAATATAATGATGTTATGAGGTGTAGAACGAGAGAGGGGCAGGTAAAATGAGTTTATTCTTAACCAAAAAATCATCCTCATGAAAAAAATCGGAATCCTCCTTTTAAGCGACCAGACCATTCCCAACTTGCAATTCATTAAAGCTATGGATAGGCAGTTGGATGGCTACCTTTTTATTACTACTAAGGAGATGGAGAAAAAAGGCATAAAGCAGCATTTGCTGTGTGCTGCCGGACTTGATGAATCAAGGGTATTGAGTAATACTCTTTCGTCTCCCCATGATTTTTCCAGCATCCTTTCAGAGATCGATGCGAGTTTGTCGCCTGATGTGGAATATCATCTCAATGTTACGGGAGGCACTAAGATGATGGCCATTGCGGCTTATGATGTGTTAAAGTCAAAAGAGAGTCACATTTATTATATTACTTATGACAGGGAGTTGATGAAAATTTTTCCGGAGACTTCCCGTATTCCACTTAATTTTACAGTAAAGCTTCATGAATACTTGCAGGCCTATGGACATGAATTGAAGTTTGATGAAAAGCCCCCAATCCCTTCTGCACTTGTTGGTGACTTTTTTGATTTCTTCCTGGAGAATGGAATGCCCGATTGCTTGAGTGTGTTTTTTAAGGTTAGGAAAAAAAAGCGTAAAAAATCGAAAAAAATTGAGCTTACTCCCGAAATGAGTGCTTGCCTGAGCAAAATCACGGACTTTTTTGATGACAAGTCTGAAATTTCTTCTTCCGAACTTAGAGCAATTACAGGAGAGTGGTTGGAGCAATGGGTTTACTCTAAGGTGAAAGAGGAACTGCATTTGCAGGATGATCAAATCACTAAGGGGCTTATTGTTAAACGCTCGGTGCCTAATGAACTTGATGTTGTCTTTGTCTATAAAGATCAGCTCTATGTGATTGAATGTAAGTCTTCCTTATTTACTGTCTTTACCGATAAGAATAAGGAATCAGAAAAAACTCGGGGACAAAATCTTATTACTCCGACCATTTATAAGTCCGACTCCTTGCAAAGTGAGTTTGGGCTTTATCCCCGGACTTTCATTTTGACTATGGATAACCTTGAGGCATTTTCGGATACTGCTAAGCAGAGAGCAAGGAATAAGCGAATAAAACTTATTGGCCGGGAAAATCTTAAGGAAGTTCGAGCGGGTAAACCTCTTAGTTCTTTTTTTTAGTTATATCAAAACCCATAACCCCATGCACCTAACCCCACACCAAGCCCAGGCATTTGAGCGACTTCAGCAGTTTGTGCAGGACAAGGGCCGTCAGGTTTTTGTCTTGAAGGGGTATGCGGGTACGGGGAAGACTACGCTGGCCAAATTTTTGTTGGACTGGATTGAGGAGGCTTCCATTCCCTGTGCGCCTGTTTTGTTGGCATCTACGGGCAGGGCTGCGCGTATTTTGGGTGAGAAAACGGGCTGGGCGACCAACACCATACATGGCCATATCTATGCTTTGGAGAGGATTGATGCCAAACTTCCCGACAAGCCCAAGGCCGATGCTTCGGGTCAATTGGTGATGAACTTTGGCCTGAAGGAGCCTTTCCCCATTGACCGGCCCTATCTGTTTTTGATAGACGAGGCTTCTATGCTTTCGCACATAACTTCTTCGGGAGCCGGCATTGCGCGTTTTGGATCGGGCTCGGTGCTCAATGACTTTTTTAGTTATTTGCGTCCGGAGGACAAGGTGGTTTTTATCGGCGACCCTGCGCAGTTGCCTCCCGTTTTGGCGCAGGACTCCTTTTCGCCTGCCCTCGACGAGCATTTTTTGGCTACTCAATATGGCCGCTCGACCTCGGCGGCCACGCTTACGGAGGTTTTGCGTCAGGCGGAGGAAAATCCCATCCTTACTTTGGCGAGTACCCTTCGCCGGCGTCTGGAGGCCAGGGAGTTTGAAGGCTGGGAAGAGTTGCTGAAAAACTTCCGGGCTCCAAACATCTTTACACCCTACACCCAGGATATTATGTTTGATCGTTATTTGGCGAAAGCCAAAGATCAATGGGATGAGGGGATTATCCTGACGCATTCCAACAAGCAGGCTTTTTATCTGAACATCAACATCCGCAAAAAACTCTCCGGAGGGAAATACTTTCCGCACCCTCTGAAAGGCGAAATTTTGCTGGTTTCCCAAAACAGCTATTACGTGCCTCTGGCCAATGGAGACCGCGTCATGCTGCTTCATTCTGAAAAGGGGGGCATGCGCAAGGGCATTAAATTCTCGAAAGTGCGTCTCAGGGCCTTGCACAATGGCGAGGAATACGAAACTTTGCTGTTGCAGGATTTCCTCTTCCAGCCGGAAGCCAATCTGCCCCCCGACATTCAACAGCGTCTCATCATAGATTTTGATCAGCGCATGAGAGAAAAAGGCGTAAAGCGGGGCAGCGAGCCCTATCTCAATGCGATGAAAAGCGACCCCTGGCTGAATGCCCTGCGGGCCAAATTTGGCTATGCCGTAACCTGCCACAAGGCTCAGGGGGGCGAGTGGTCTCATTGCTTCCTCAACCTCTCCGAGACGCTCAACCTGCTGACTCCCGAAGCGCGCTTCCGCTGGCTCTACACAGCAGTCTCACGTGCGCGGGAGGCACTCGACATCAAACCCATTTTCAAAAAACGCTAAAACAGAATCCCATGCTCTTAAACCTCTCCAATCACCCCTTCAAAAACTGGCTGCCCGAGCAGCAGGAAATGGCGCTCCGCGAGTGGGGCAGGGTAGAAGACCTGCCTTTCCCGCCTATCCCACCCGAAGCAGAGAGCAGCCAAATAGAAATTTTGGCACAGGAATATTTAAAAAAAATAAGCGAGATAAAACCGGCGGCAGTCCATCTCATGGGTGAGATGACCTTTACTTGTTCGTTGGTTTGTTTATTGCAGAGAGAGGGCATTCCGTGCCTCGCCAGTACGACCAGGCGAAAGGCCATTGAAGAGGGCAATAAAAAAATATCCATTTTCGAGTTTGTGCGCTTTAGGTATTACCCCGTAATCTGCTCGTAAGCATTTTCTGCCGAAGCATGAAACTAATCGAACCGAATACCCCATCCTGGTATGAGTCGCGCATAGGCAAGTTCACCGCATCCTGTTTCGGCCTGCTGATGACATCGCCTGCCGATAAGACGCGCAGCTTATCGCGCACAGCCGAAAAATACATCCGCCAAAAAGCCAGGGAGTGCCGTTTTGGTCGTTCTTTTGAGGAGGAAAAAGATTTTCCGGCCATCCACTGGGGGTATCGCTATGAGGCGGAGGCCCTTGAGGCTTTTGCCTGCTATATGGAGGAATACGAAGTAAAAGCAGGAGGCCTGTCTTTCCATCCCGACTGGCCGGATGTGGGGGCTACGCCCGATGCTTTACTCTATGAGAAAGGTTCAGGCACCCCCTGTGCCACCCTGCAGGTTAAATGTCCGCACAAAACCCACAACCATCTCAAGTACTGTGAGAAAATTCACGACGGCCCAAGTCTCAAAAAAGTAGCCAAAAAATACTACTGGCAAGTGCAGGGCGAGATGTGGGTCTTCGACCTCCCCGAAGCCTGGTTCATCTCCTACGACCCCCGCCTGCCGGAGGGCGAAGACATCCACTACGTCCGCATCCTCCGCAACGAAGACGACCTCGCTCTCCTCACCGCCTCCCTCCTCCGAGCCATAACCCTCCGAGACAAATGGGCCGGCCTTTGAGAATGGAGAATGGAAAATTGAAAATGGAAAATTGAAAATGGAGAATGCTCTCTCCGTGAACACTCCGTGAGCTCCGTGA
>JALVES010000006.1 GCA_027030635.1 Saprospiraceae bacterium
AGCAACTTCCAGGTGGAGTCCATTTGGCGAAAGCCGGCCCACAACAACAAAGCATCATCTGAAAATGTGGTACTATCCGGAGCATACAACTCAACTTGCGGCATGGACTCCACACTGTCTAACAAGACCATCCCGTCACCAATGACATCCATCAGCATGAGCGCCGCCCAACCTTCATTCCCTATGGAAAAGTCCCCCGGATCGTTGACGTGAAAGAGGTGCAGAAAATTGCTTCCCGATGCCAGCATCGCAAAGTGATTGAGGGCCTGCAAATCGAGCTCTCCCCGCGCAGCGCTCTCAACAAGCTGACCCCAAAAAGAGGCTGTGTACAAGCCCCCTCCAATCCCGCGAAAGGGATGGTCGGCCGGGCAAGCGTCACAAAGTGCAATGTTCCACTCTGTAACAGCCAGCCCCGGGGTATCGGGCAATTGCCAGTCTTCGGCCCGTTCATTCCACAATTGCTGGCGCTCCAAAAGTTGATCGCGCTTCACGCGGGCCGCATAAATCATCTCCTCGTAAAGCCCATTGGCAGCCGCCGGAAAAGTAAAGTTAGTCGCATAAGGATGTTCGACGATAAAATCCGGCAAATGCGATCTGAAATCATCCACAAAACCAACTTGAGCAGCCAAGCCATCGCTGACGCGGGTGCAATAGCCAATGCTGATTTCCGGATCTGCTTCGCGCATGGCATCCAAAAAATCAAAGGCGCCGTCATGGCCCACGCTCATGTATTCGACAAAAACCACCACGCTGTCCGGAATGCCGGTCTGGGGATGGATAAACACTTTTTCTTCATCCCAGTGATATTCGCCTTGCGGCAAATGATGAGCATCATCAGTCAAAAAATTGTACAACTCCTGTTGCGAAGCAGAAGCGGCCCAGCCGGAATCCGGATCAGGGATTAACCATACTTCCACAGCATCGGGTGCAGTGGTGTCCAAATGTGGAAATTCAACGAGATGCACAAAAGTATCCGTAGCCACAGCGCTCAAAGCCAGGTCGCCGAGTATGGCCGTGCGCTGGTTCAAGCCTCCTTCGACATTCACCCATCCCCTGCGCGGGAAAGAACCGCCGTAAAAATAAAGGCTGTCTATTTCATCCTTGCTCAGGTTGTAAAGGACTTCACCTCCCTGCCCGAAAATCTGCTCCTGATAACCCAGCCACGACCAGCCAAATCCCCAGGCCGTCGTAACCTCGTTGCCAATTTCCCACACCCGGATGTCCAAAGGCTCCGGATGCCCCAAAAGACTGTCGCGTAAACTCTCCCAGGGCTCTCCCGCCTGATTGCAAAACCGCACCAGCATGGCAGCTTCCTCAGCCGAGCCATTCCCGTAATTCACCACCGCCTGCAAGCGGGTGCCAAAAGTGTCGGCAAACTGTGCCGCCCACTTCAGGTTAAACACCTCCTCATTCTCCAAACCTGCAATCCAGTCATAATTGTTCGCAGGATTCCCATAAGGCCACCGAATGTACCCGGGCCGAAGCGCAGGCACAAGCTCTAAAAAATCGGAATTCCCCACCCACTCCAGGCGCGCACCAGCCCCGAGATTGTGCCCCCGCCAAGCCAAAGGCACCTCAATCACCTCCGGCTCCCCAGGCAAAAAAACCTCCGCCTGACCAAAAAGCGAAACAAAGCCAAAAACTACAAAAACGAATGAAAAGTGCAATTTTGACATAAGCTTTTTTATGGCTTAGACTGGAGTTTAGCGTTTAGCGTTTAGCGTTGGGCGTTGGGCGTTGGGCGAGCTTCAGCTCGTCAATCAGTACCGCGGACTTCAGTCCGCGCCCCAACGCGATGCGAAGCGAGCGCAAAAACACAACGCGATGCGAAGCGAGCGTAAAATCACAACGCGATGCAAAGCGAGCGTAAAATCACATTAGAGCGCAAAACGCTCCACATTAGGCGCGAAGCGCCCACATTAGAACGCGAAGCGTTCCACATTAGAACGCGAAGCGTTCCACATCCCCCCCTACTCCACCCTAACCTTATTCATCCCCGCATAATAAATCAAATACCAATCATCCCCAAGATAGGAAAAGCGCCTCACCAGCACATAAGGCAATTTCTTGTGGTAAATAATCTCTTCCACAAGCCCGGGACCGAGCTCTTTGAGCTCCCTTCCAAACTCACCCATCTCAAAATCAAAGGGGCGTTGCATCTTCCAACTTTGTTTTGTCCACCGAAAGCGGCCCGACGCTATGGTTGCGCTGTCGGCATCATCGGGCAGGCCCTCCAGCGGGAAAATGATATGGCGAATCTGATAAAGGCTATCCGCATGAAAACGCTGATAAAATTTCGCGAAACTCTCCATCTCAGAAGACAAAGCGCCTTCGGGTTGCCCCTCGGCGCTCTGCGTATCGCCTCCTCCACAGCTCCAAAGGAGTGCGAAAAAGGACAGTGAAAAAACCAAAGTGATCAATCTCATGCGCCAGGTTTCTAATCGGGTTGTAAAAAATGACACTCGCTAAATCCAATGACATAATGCCACAGGACTTACAAAGATACAAAGCCCGTAAACATGCCGGCCCGCAAGTGCCGGATTGCGATGCCCGTATCCGGTCAAAAAACGCCTAAGCGCTTCCTGCCTCATGCCCTCACTTCACATCCAGCTCGTAAAGCCGAAACTCCCCGATGAGCCGCTCCACCTCAGCCTGCCACTTTGCATCGGGCATAAATCCGGCTCCTTTCAAAACCTCCAGCCAGGCCTTATAATCTGTGGCCTCCGGCTTATCGGAAGCCGCCAAAGCCGAAGCGTACAAACTGAAATCCCGAAAACTCGCCCAGGCATTTTCATAAGCCCGATAGCAAACCCCTCCGGACTCTACGCGCTTCCCCTCCCACAAATCCGTGCAGGGCAAGGCAAAGTGATTGTTCCCCGACACCGCCGGCTCCGCCCGCCCGGCCGTACTGTTCAAAAGCGAAACCGCCAGAATCAAAGACGAAGGCAAGCCAAATTTCTTGCGCTCCGCAATAGCCACGCGCGCAAAGCGCTTCAAATAAGCCAATTGCTCCTCACGGGAAACAGCCGCTAATTGCCCGACCAGCTTCGACGAACTCAGCCCGGAGGGCTGAGCTTGTCGAAGCCCGGAGGGCTGAGCTTGTCGAAGCCCCCACCCAAACATCCCCATCAAACTCCCCTCACCACCTCCTTCCTCCTTCTCATCCACAGCTTTTTCTTCACCCGCCGCCTCTTCCCGCACCGCCACCTTCGCCTCCGGCTTCTGAAAATACAAGACAACGCGCAACTCCTTCTGGAGCATCACATAGACGGCTATGCCCGCCAAAAGCAGCGGAAACCAATGCCGTCGGACAAAACGACTGAAAAAACGAAGCAAAGCCATCATAACACATTTTGTTTTAAATACTGCCAATAGAAAGACCCCGACAGCCCAATGAAACGCCCCTGCACAACTGCCTTTCGCTGCAAAGATACAACATTTTGTTTTAAACAGGTGCGATTTTAGAAAAAAATTTAGCGCTTAAATGCCGACGGGCGTGGCGCGGGCTGAAGCCCGCTTAGCTGGCGGGCGGACTGAAGTCCGCCCCGCGGAGCCGATTTCACCGATTTCACCGATTCTGCCGCTTCCACCAATTTCACCAATCTTCCCAAAATCCCCTATCTTCCCCCTCACAAACCGGATTACAAAGCCAATGCTCGCATCGGAATGAAACAAAAAGAACTGCGCGAAAAACTGCACGAAATCATTTTCGAGGCCGACACCCCTGCCGGTAAGGCATTTGATGTGGCTCTGCTCATCGCCATTCTCGCCAGTGTGTTGGTCGTCATTTTGGAATCAACGCCCCAATACGGACAACGCTATGGCCAACTCTTTTACGCCCTGGAATGGGGCTTTACCATCTTTTTCACCATCGAATACATTTTGAGAATTTACAGTGTATATCGGCCCAGGCACTACATCTTTAGCTTTTACGGCATCATTGACTTACTGAGTATCCTGCCAACTTATCTCAGCCTCTTTCTTGCAGGCAGCAGTTCCCTGCTCGTCATACGCTCCCTGCGTCTGCTGCGAATATTCCGCATCTTCAAAATGGTAGGCTTCCTCAAACAGGCCCGCCTGCTCACTGCCTCCCTGCGCCGCAGCATGCCTAAAATTCTCGTCTTCCTCTCCTTCGTGCTCGTCCTCGTAACCATCATCGGCTCCCTCATGTACCTGATCGAAGGCCCCGTCAATCCGGGCTTCGACTCCATCCCCCACAGCATCTACTGGGCCATCGTTACCCTCACCACCGTCGGCTATGGCGACATCACCCCTCTCACCAGCCTCGGCCAATTCCTCTCCGCCATCGTCATGCTCATCGGTTACGCCATCATAGCCGTCCCCACCGGCATCGTCTCCGCCGACATCGTACACAGCAACTACCAGGAACACAAGGTCTCCACCCGGGCCTGCCCCCACTGCAGCGCAGAAGGCCATACCTCAGATGCCGTTTTCTGTAAGTATTGTGGGGGGAAACTGTAAGCGGGACGAGCAGGCGGGCTTCAGCCCGCCCCGCAGGTCCGATTTCACCGCTTTCACCGATTCCGCCGATTTCACCAAAAAAAGTTCACATCATAATAGAAACTTTTCATATCTTTGTAAAAGTTTACATCATAATAGAAACTTTCACACATGGATTATCTGAAAAGAGAACGATACTTAGAGCGTCTCACCCCCTTTATCGGAAAAGAGCTGATCAAGGTTATTGTAGGCCAGCGCCGCGTGGGAAAGAGCTATTTCCTCTTTCAGATCATGGATTACATCCGTGAAAAGGAGCCTGATCCGGTCATTCTGTATATCAACAAAGAAGACCTCCAATACGAATTCATAAACACTTACTCCGATCTGGTCGAGTACGTCGAAGCTGAGCGGGGAGAGGCTCCCTATGCCTATTTGTTTGTGGATGAAATTCAGGACATTCATCAATTTGAAAAGGCCCTGCGGCATCTTCAGTCCCAAAAGAGTTGGGATATTTACATCACCGGCAGCAATGCCAGGCTGCTCTCGGGTGAACTGGCCACGCTACTCAGCGGGCGGTACCTCCAATTGGAAATGTTTGGCCTCTCTTACAGCGAATTCCTGCTCTTCCATCGCAGAGAAGATGCTCCGGAAAGCTTCCTCCAATACCTGCGCTATGGAGGTCTGCCCTATCTCCACCACATAGCGCTCCGGGATACAACGGTATTCCCCTACCTGAGAAACGTCTATGCCGGCATCCTCTTTAAAGATGTCATCAGCCGGCATAAAATACGCAACACGGCTTTCCTCGAACGCCTCACTGCCTTCCTCGCCGACAACATCGGACAATTAATCAGCGCCAAAAAAATCTCAGACTATCTCAAATCGCAAAAAATTAAACTCAATCACACTACTGTCCTCCACTACTTAGATTTCCTCACGCAAGCTTATTTCGTATTCAAAGTACAACGAAGCGACCTCAAAGGAAAAAGGTTACTGGAAATCGGAGAAAAATACTACTTCGGCGATCTCGGCATACGACATGCCATCAAATCCTACCAAAACGAAGACATTGGCCAGTTGCTTGAAAATGTGGTGTACCTGCATCTGCGCATCCTCCAATATCAAATCTCAGTAGGTAAACTCGACCATAAAGAAATAGACTTCGTCTGCGAAAAAGAAGGCCGTACCTGCTACATCCAGGTAACCCTCTCCCTCTCCAATGAAAAAGTGCAACAAAGAGAATACGGCAACCTCCTCGCCATCCCCGACAACGAACGCAAAATCGTCATCACCGCAGATGAATACCACCCCCAACACTTCTCAGGCATAGAAATCTGGAACATCCGAAAATTTTTGCTGAAATTTGAGTGAGTAAGGCGGGGCAGGCGCAGGCTGAAGCCCGCCCCGCGGGTCCGATTCCCCCGATTTCCCCGATTCCCCCGATTCCACCGATTTCACCGATTTCCCCGATTCCCCCGATTCCACCAAAAAAAATCCCCCCACACGCAACTTTCCCCCTCCTTCATCCGTTCATTGACTAAACAGTCAGTCAATGACCGATAAAAAGCAGCAACGGTTTCGACAGATGCGCGAAGAGAGCAGCGCCCTCATCAGGCGGGCA
>JALVES010000007.1 GCA_027030635.1 Saprospiraceae bacterium
GCAAAGCCAGTCCATCAGGCTGTCCAAATCCATGCAGCCCCCCC
The DNA here is from genome assembly GCA_027030635.1 of Saprospiraceae bacterium. Lineage (GTDB taxonomy): Bacteria > Bacteroidota > Bacteroidia > Chitinophagales > Saprospiraceae > WGBN01. Next base: position 45 of record JALVES010000007.1, read on the forward strand.
GACCCGAGCCAAGAGAAGGGTCGCCATAGCCCTTCAAATAAATATTGCCCTGCAAAATGCCTTCGGCATCGAGGTAGCCGTCCATTTGCAGTTCTGTCTTAAAGCGAAAATCTTTGCCCAACACGATCAAAGCCGTGGCCGTGCTCACCAGCTTCAGGGAAGAGGCCGGTTCCAAAGCCTCGCGGCTGTTGATTGCCGCCACTTCCCTGTGCGTGCTCATGTCTATCACGGAAAGGCTGATCTTCGCCCCGTGCAAAGCCGGTTTTCCGGCAAAGCGATTGGCCGCTGCCTGGTAATCCGCCTGGCCGGAAAGCGCAAAGGCAGCCCCGCATAAAACGAAAAAGAAAAAAACGCGAATACCGCTCATAAAGCCGGCAATATTTTTCCCGACACCTCGCCAAAGCCTATGCGCAAATCACCCTTCTGCGCATAGCCCCGCATGATGACGGTATCTCCATCCTGCAAAAACTTGCGCTCCGTGCCATCCGGCATTTGTACGGGCTGCGTGCCGCGCCAGGTAATTTCCAGCATGGAGCCGTAAGACCCCCGCTCCGGCCCGCTGATGGTACCCGAAGCACAAATATCGCCGGTGCGCATGTTGCAGCCATTGACAGTGTGATGGGCGAGTTGCTGACACATATTCCAGTACATGTATTTAAAATTGGAGCGCGAAACCACCGCAGAAGCCCCGCTCTCAGCCACAATTTCAACTTCTAACTGAATGTCAAAATTGCGCTTGCCCTCGTACTTCAAATACGGCAAGACCTCCGGCTCCTGCACCGGCCCCTGCACGCGGAAAGGCTCCAAAGCCTCCAAAGGCACAATCCAGGGCGAAATGGAGGAGGCAAAATTCTTCCCGAGGAAAGGCCCAAGCGGTACGTACTCCCACTTCTGAATATCTCGGGCCGACCAGTCGTTGAAGAGCATCAGACCAAAAATGTGTTCCTCAGCCCTGTCGGTAGTTATAGACGTGCCCAACTCGTTGCCCCGGCCTATGACAAAGCCCATCTCCAACTCAAAATCCAAAAGGCGACTCGGGCCAAAGACGGGCCGCTCTGCACCGGGAGGCAGCATCTGTCCCTTCGGGCGCCGCACCGGCGTGCCTGAGACCACGATGGAAGAAGCCCTGCCGTGATAACCCACCGGAATGTGCTTCCAGTTGGGCAACAGCGCATTCTCAGGGTCGCGAAACATCTTGCCCACATTGGTGGCGTGCTCCATGCTGGAATAAAAATCCGTGTAATCGCCCACTTCTATGGGGAGCAACAGCTCCACCTTATCAGCCGGATGCAAAAAATGCCAGGCCTGCGCGCGCAACTCGTCCTGCCCCTCGCCGAGCAATTGCATGAGCAGCTTGCGGAAAGCAGCCGTTTTCGACTTGCCCAAAGCCATGAAATCATTCAGGTAACGTTGCCGGAAAATGCCCGGAGGCAAATCGAGCTGATCAAAATAACTCAACTCATCCAAAACAGCTAAATCCACCACCTGCTCACCGACAATGGTACAAGCCCGCGGCTTCGGATTACTGACAGTACGGAAAATGCCATAGGGAAGGTTCTGAATGGGAAAATCACTGCCGTCAGGCACGTCAATCCAGGATTTTTCGGGTCGGTCAAGTCCGTTCATTGCGTTTTTTCCGCCAAATGTACGGCTTAAATGACAAACCCGAAAGTTTGCATACTACGGCGGCGACAATTTCCACCTTCGATGCGTCCAAAGCCAGTTTTCCGGAGCAGCTGTAATGACTTCCTCCAGCTTTTTCACATAAGCGCGGGTAATCTCTCCCTCCTCAAAAACCCGCTCCGAAGCATCTGCCAACAAGCTGAAGTGAATTTCGTAAAACCCCCGCCTGCGCCGCTGCACATCCATAAAAATGACCGGGCTCTTCAGCTCCCGTGCCCAGTAGTCAATGCCGTGCAGCCAGGCCGTCTCCTTCCCGAAAAAAGGCACCCAATGCGCACGCAGCGGATTCGAAGGACTTTGGTCGGCAATCATAATAAAGAGGACAGGGCTTTCGCCAAATTCCCGCATGGCGTGGCGCGTCTGCCGCAAATCGCGCAAAATCAAGCCATAACGGCTGCGCCGCGCATCCGTATAAGCACCGATGTACGGATGCTTCAAAGGCTTGTAAATGCCCACCACCCGCTGCTTCACCTGCAAGGGGAAGCTCGTAACGCCCCACTCCCAATTCCCGTAATGAGCCTGGGCCGACAAAACCGGCAGGCCCCGCTCATACAAGGCATCCGGCAAAGCCGTATCCACAAAGCGGTAACGCTCCAGCAACTGCTCCCGACTCATACTCTGCCCCTTGATGCCCTCCAAAAGCACATCGCTGAGATTCCTGTAAGAAGCCCTCAACAAACGTCTGAATTCCGCCTCCGGCATGTCGGGAAAAACGCCCCGAAGATTTTCCTCCGCCACCCCGCGCCGATACCTCAACACCACCCGCAAAAAAAAGGCCAGAAAATCCGAAAGCCTGTACATCACGCCAAAAGGCATGATGCCCAGCAAAAAAACGCCAAGGCGAAAGCCGAGATAGCCCGCGTACTTCATGCAGGCAAAGGTAAATGAAAGCGGCTTAACCTACGTGGTTTACAACCCATGGCAGGGCAAAAGCTATAAAAATGGAAAACACAAACACACCTGCCAGTAAGATCAAAGTACGGGGGCTACCTATAGGGCCACCGAGCCAAAAATCAACTGTCACAGATGCTATAAGAGCTGCACCAAGCATTAAGTAAGAGACAATCAACAACCCAATCAAAAAAGCTTTTAAAAGAGCACCGCCCACACCGCCTTTTTGAGCCTTAGCTTTCTTCCTGACTTTACGCAAATCGCGCCCGGAGTCCTTCAGCAACTTCCTGAACTCCTTTTTGACATGCAGACTTCCTTCTTTTAAGTGGTGCCCCCGGGCCTCATCTCCCTGCCTATATACCACAAAGGAAGCCACAGGCTCTTGAGATTTTCCGGAAAGCCTTTCTGAAGGCCCCGCCCCAAAAGCAAAGACAAACATCAACACGCCAAAGAGCAAAACCGGCAAAACGACAAACACATGACCATCTCCAATAAAGCCCCCCCATAACCCGGCTTGCCCGTTACTCCATTTTGGAATTCGCTTCTGTTCCATAACACATATTTTATCATTACTGTTTTGTGCCCGTTATTAATAAAACGTGGATTTGCACGACTTGTGTGGTTTCTCACAAATTTTAACAAAACAACCAAAGGGTCGGGGGGAGTTCGACTAAGCTCACCCGACAGCGGGAGGCCAGGAAAATGCAAAGGATTCACAAATAAGGGAAATTTTTAAGGAAGCCCTACATAAGCAAAAAGGGGTGAACGCGAGGTTCACCCCTTTTCTCAAGAATTAAATACTTCACTTTAAAAGCGAAAGTGATATTCACATTTTATTCCTTGACGATCTTAAATATCGCCCGCTCTCCTCCCGCTTGCAACTCCACCCAATACAGTCCCTGCGGCAGAGCCGTCAAATCTATGGCGTCAGAAGATGACAGAACAGCGCTTTGTACCAAACGGCCCGTGTGATCGTAAAGGCGGTAAACGGCTTCCGACCCGCTGCCCTCTTCAGAGATGCCGTCTATCCAGATCATGCCCTTCGTCGGGTTGGGGTAGAAAGAGAATTGCTGCAAAGCATCTTCCAGCGTTACCGCCACAACTTCGGAATAATTCGTCCTCCCCGACATATCCGTTTGCTCCAAGCGATAGAAAACAGTACCTGAAAGCGACTCGCTGTCCAAAAAGTCGTATTTCGCGCCGTTTCCAAGAGCAGAGGCTGAAGGCACAAAACCCAGGGTTTCCCAGTTTTGCAAATCGAGACTGCGCTGAATGAAAAAGCCCTTGTTTTCATTTTCAGAAGCGGTCTCCCAGTTCAACAAAACACCCTCTTCAACGCGCTTCGCATCAAAAGAAATCATTTCTACCGGCAAGACCAGGCAGAGCGTTGTGATTTGCACATCATTCGCACAATCGCCGGGATTGCCATTGATGAGAAAAGGGCCAAGGGCCATGCTCAGATAGTCACAAACACTGGCTACAGAACAAAGCGTAAGTGCAGCATTGTCCTTCAAGATGAGATATATGATGCTGGTTGGGTCAATGTTGTCCAAGCCCAGCAAAGTGGGCAAAACCGGATTGTCCCGGACATACAAATATCCATTGATGCTCGTCAGGTGAATAAAGCCCATGACGCTTTGCAAAGAAGCATTATTCCAAATAACGAGGTGCCCGCCTATAGAAGTCAGATGCGACAAGTCCGAAACTTGCACCAAAGCCGGGTTATTCTGTATGGTAAGAGAACCGCCTATAGTCCCCAGTTTACGCAGCTTGTAAAGGCTTGTCAAAGAATCGTTATTTTTGACTGTAAAGTTCCCGCCTATGGCACCCAAAGAACTCAGGCCGGTCAGGTCAGTCAAAGCGGTATTGTCCTCCAGACGGAAATTGCCGGTGATGCCCACCAATTGGCCCAGTCCGTCTAAATTTTGTAAGCCGGGGTTGTTTATAATCCACAACTGCCCGATGACAGACTGCAGCGCATCCAGGCCATTCACGTCAAAAAGCGTTACATTGTCTAAAATCTTGACGTGGCGCCCCACTACGACCAGGCTGTCCAATCCCCGCAGGGAAGTGAGCATGGGACAACCCGCAACAATCAGGTCTTTGCCGATAAAATCAATGCCAATTAAACTGTCGAGATGGGTGATGTCCTCACCGGAAATAATCAGGCTCTTGGCGAGTTGCGTACAGGGCAATGGATAATTGATCCGGAAACTGTCCACCTGGCCTTGGGTAGTAAGCACCACATCTGCGATACTACAAGGCGGCTGTGCAATCAAGTGGACAGAAAGAAAGAACAGAAAAGAATACAGTAAATGGCGCATGAGTAATTTTTTTGGGGTTTATCACTTTTATCAACGGGAAAAACCAGGCATTAAGCTTGTTTTTCACCCTTTCACGCTGTGGATACGGCAAAAATAGGCTTTTTTTTCTAACATTCCCAAGTATTTTTTGTTCCCCTTTCCGAAGCGACTGCTACATCACGGAACCCAAACGGCCCAATGGCTGTGCTTTTTCGCATAAAAACCACACGCTATAGCATGCAAAACCTCAAAGACGAAATCCGACAAACAGAAAAAATCTCCCGCCAATTAGAGCCTTCACCCGCGCAACGCGAGGAATGGATGCGCCTTTCGGCAAATTTTGCAGCGGATTTCATAGACCGACTGCCCTCTGAGCCTGCCTACCGGGCTGCTCCACCCAAGGCGGGCTTTCGGGACCTCCCCCTGCCGGATAAGGGGCGCCCCATGGAAGAAGCTCTGGCCTTCCTCAAAGAGCAATTGCTCTCCTCCGGTCTTAATCCCGCTTCCGGCGGGCATCTCGGCTACATCCCCGGAGGGGGCATTTACACCACAGCCTTGGGCGATTACCTCGCCGCCATCACCAACAGCTATGCCGGCATCTCTTTTGCCGGCCCCGGAGCCGTGCGCTTAGAAAACAGCCTGCTGCGCTGGATGTGCCGGCTCGTCGGCTATCCCGATACCGCCCTCGGCAACCTCACTTCCGGCGGCTCCATCGCCAACCTCATCGCCGTTACCACTGCCCGCGAAGCTCTCGGACTTCGTTGCCGCGACATCCCTCGCGCGGTCATCTATCTGACTGAGCAGGCCCACCATTCCGTGCAAAAAGCCATCCACATCGCCGGCTTGCGTGAGGCCGTCTTGCGCTACATACCCATAGACGAAAACTTCCGCATGTCGCCCTCGCATTTGCGGAAGCAAATCGAAAAAGACCGATCCAAAAACCTGCGCCCCTTCATGCTCATCGCCGCCGCGGGTACCACCGACACAGGCGCCATAGACCCCCTCAACGAACTCGCCAACCTGGCCGAAGAACACCAAATGTGGTATCATATAGACGCCGCCTACGGAGGCTTCTTCATCCTTGTGGACGAG
>JALVES010000008.1 GCA_027030635.1 Saprospiraceae bacterium
TTTTTAAGACGCCTTGTTCTTTACATCGGGCAAAGATACCTAAAATAAATCCTCACGTTATCATCACCATGGTTCATTGAACTTTGTCCCAAAACTCAAAAAACCGCTCCCCTCCCAAAACCACGCGATGCGAAGCGAGCGTAAAATCACATTAGAGGCCGCCAGGCCTCCACATTAGAGCCGCAGGCTCCACATTAGACGCGAAGCGTCCACATCAGAACGCGAAGCGTTCCACATTCAAAATATTTCCCTAATTTCACGCCAAACAAAAAACCATGAAAAACCTCTTTTCATATACCGTATTGGGCCTCCTCGCAGCCTCGCTCCTTGCATCCTGCTTCCTGAAATCCTACAAGCCCGAAAACATGCCGCTGAAGCGCCTCGAATTCGGGCAGGGTGGGGGCGTTACCGGCGCCGTGAAGGAATATACGCTCCTGCCCAATGGCCAGGTTTTTGTGAAAAATACCCTCGACAACTATTATCTCGAGCTCAAACGCGTCAAACCGCGTGAGTTTAAAAGCGCCTGGCACAAACTCGACTCCCTGCGTTTTCTCAAATACGACTTTTACCACCCGGGAAACGTCTATGCCTTTTTGCGCCTCAGCGACGAAGAAGTCGAGCAGGAAATCGCCTGGGACCCCTACGGCTACTGGCAACCGGAGGAGGGCTTCCTCAAAGTCTATAACCAACTCATGCAAACGGTGCAAAACCTGCCCGTACAAGACACCCTCTTCCTGATGCCCGACAGCACGACCACGGCCACTCAATAACCCGTTGTGCAGAAAGTCCTCGTCATACGCTTTTCCTCCATAGGCGATATCGTGCTCACCACGCCCGTATTGCGAGCCCTCAAAGAGCAAGCCGGCGCCGAAGTACACTTCCTCACCAAAGCGCGCTTTGCCTCCCTCCTCAGCGCCAATCCGCGCATAGACCGCCTCTTTACATTGGGCACCCCCGAAGAGGCAGGCCAAAGCCTGAAAGAACTCCTCCCAAAACTCCGGGCCGAACGCTACGATTTTGTCCTGGACCTGCACAAAAACCTGCGTTCGCTGCGCACCCGCTTTTACCTGCGCCGCCCGACCGGAACTTTCCCTAAGCTCAATTTCCGCAAGTGGCTGCTGGTACACTTCAGGTGGAATACCCTGCCGCCCATCCATCTCGTGCAGCGCTACATCCGGGCCGGTCGCCAACTCGGACTCCGCTACGACGGCAAAGGACTGGAGCACTTTATTCCCAAAGAAGAGGAGGTGCGCATAGAAGATTTTCTACGCCTTTCGGCAAATGCCCCCCTCATTGCCGTAGCCATAGGCGGCACCTACGCCACCAAACGCCTGCCGCCGGAGAAACTCGCCGAACTTTGCACCCGCCTCCCAGGGCAAATCCTGCTGCTCGGAGGGCCGGAAGACAAGGCAGCAGGAGAGCAAATCGCTCAAAAAGACCACATCATCAACCTCTGTGGTCGCCTGAGCATACAGCAATCGGCCTCTGTGCTGGCACAGTCGAATTTGGTGCTGGCTCACGATACCGGCATGATGCACATCGCCGCAGCCCTCAAAAAGCCACTCATCTCCATTTGGGGCAATACCGTGCCCGATTTTGGAATGTACCCGCTTTTTCCCGACGATATGCCGGCCTTCGAGATGCGGGCAGAAGTGCAGGGACTGTCTTGCAGGCCCTGTTCCAAGCTCGGTTTCGACATTTGCCCGAAAGGGCACTTCCGATGTATGCAAGAGCAGGATTTGGACAAAATTTTACGCCTGACAAGTGACTTTTTGTCTGAAAATAGGCATTTGTGATACTTGGGTGCAAAAAAATAGGCGTGGCATTTTGTGTACTCGAAAGAAAGCCTTTACTTTGGCAGTGATTCGGAAACAAAGGTAGAAAGGCCTTATTTTTCGGTATTGAATGAGGTAAAAAATCGTTTTTATATGAAGAGCCTGAAAGCATTACTCCTTTTTTGTTCGTTCGCCCTTCTGGCGCCTTTGAAAGGGCAGGACATCCACTTTTCGATGTTCGATATGGCCCCGCTTTCGCTAAACCCCGCCTATACGGGCGCTTTTTACGGCACCTATCGCGTAGGAGGTGTCTATCGCGACCAATGGGCCAGTTTCCTGCCCGGGCAATTTACTACGCCCTCATTCTATCTCGATGCGCCGGTACTCACCGTGCGCAAAAACGACTGGATAGGCGTTGGGGGCATGGTCTATCAGGATCAGGCCGGCATCGGCAAACTGCTAACCAGCACCTACCAACTCTCTGCCGCTTACCACCTGGCGCTCGACAAAAAAGCAGACAACGTACTGACACTGGGTGTTCAGGGCGGGCAGTTGTTTAGAAAATTTAGCAATAAAGGAGGTGGGTTTAGAGGTACATACCTCGGTGAACAGTTCCCTGAGAACCTGGGTGGCGAGGGAAATTCAACTCCTCTGGATCCGGCTATCTCCCTCTGGCCGGATAATGATGAGAACCCGGACGTACATTTCTTTGATATCCAGGCCGGCCTGCTCTTCAAATCCCGCATCAGCAAGACCATGGATCTGACCCTCGGATTCGCAGCCCTGCACCTGGCGCGTGGAAAAAACTATGGCTTGGTGAGCAAGGACAACTCGGAAGATGCACGCCAAAACATGCGCTTCAACGTACACGGCCAGATGAACATGGCCCTGACCGATAAATGGACCCTTACGCCTCAGTTTCTCTACACCCGCATGGGGCCGGCTTCCGAAGCTGCCCTGCAGGCCTGGGGCACTTACGCCTGGGACCCGCAAAGAGACATCAACTTCCGCGCCGGACTGGGCTATCGCTTCGGCGATGCAGCCGAAGTACTGGCTGGGGTGGACTACAAGGACCTGCGCGTGGGCGTGAGCTATGACGTGAATGTCTCTTCCCTGAAAGACGCCACGAGATTCCGCGGCGGCTTTGAAGTCGCTTTGATGTACGTCGGCAAGATTTACAAAAAGCCGAAGGTGAAACCCGTGATTATTTGTCCGAAGTTCTGATTTTTGCTTTGCGCCAAAGTCCCTCCGGTTTTTGGCGCAAGCCGTTTTAGTACTCCATTGATTGAAAACACTAACAGCGATACAATGCGAACCTCTCTATTGACCTTTGCCCTTTTTCTTTGCGCTCTTGTTGCATTGCAGGCACAGCCTCTCAACAAGGCCACCTATGCCGCTATGATCAAAACGGCTGAAGAACAATTGGCGAACAACGACTATTACAATGCCATTGAATGGTATGAAAAAGCCTATGAAGAGCGCAGCGATCCGGAATTGGCCATCACCATTGCCACACTCCACTACAATCTGCGCAATTACCGCAGGGCAGAGAGCTGGTTTCGCCGTGCTTTGCGCAAAGACAAGAAGGGCAAGTATGCGGAATACCGCTTCATGTATGCCCGCTGTATGAAAATGAATGAAAAGTACGACGAGGCCATTGAAGAATTCCAAAAATATCTCGAAACAGCTGCCGACGAAAAAATGCGCGAACTGGCCGAAAACGAAATTGCCGGCGCCGAGTTTGCCAAAATAGCCCCTGAGCCCGAAGACCTGACCATCTCCAATGCAGGGCGCAAAATTAACAGCAAGTACTCTGAATACAGCCCCGCATTCAGCCCCGATGGCACCGAAATGTACTACGCTACCCTCAAGCGCGATGAACTGCTCGTCATAGATGCAGACAAAGGAGATAAGGAAGAATATTACACCCGCATTTACGTGGCCAAACGCACAGATGAAGGCTGGAGCGAGCCCCAGCCCCTCGGGCAAAACATCAATCGCCCGGGTTACCACGTGAGCAACTGCGCCCTTTCTGCCGATGGCCGCCGCATGTTCTTCAACCGTCTTTTGCTCAAGGGCAATGAAGTGGCTGAAGCCAAACTCTTCGTCTCTGAGAAAAGCGGCTCGGGCTGGGGCGCCGCCAAAGAAATCGAAAGCCTCAATGGCGATTACATCGCCAAGCAGCCCGCAGTGGGAGAGCTCTTCGGAAAAGAAGTCCTCTTCTTCTCCTCCAACATGGATGGAGGCGAAGGCGGCTTTGACCTCTACTATGCCACCTATAAGGGCAATGGCGTGTATGGCGACCCCGTCAATCTCGGCCCCAAAATCAATACGCCGGGCAATGAAGAAACGCCCTTCTTCCTCGATGGCATCCTCTACTTCAGCTCCGACGGCCACCCCACCATGGGCGGCTTTGACATCTTCAGAGCAGAGTGGAATGGCGCCACCTGGAGCGAACCCTCCAACATGGGCAAAGGCTACAACACCAGCTTAGACGACCACTATTTCACCCTTGCGGGAAATGGCTTCCAGGGCGCCCTGACGTCCAACCGCACCGGCGTGCGCTCCGTCTTTGCCCGCACCTGCTGCGATGATATCTATAACGTTACCCTGAAACTTATCGAAGCCAATCTGCTCACCCTCGCTCTGGATGCCGAAACAGAGGAACCTCTGGATAGCGTTACTGTGGAACTGGTGGCCCTGACCGCAGAAAAGCCCAAAGTCATAGCACGCCAGACACATGTCAAGACAGACCCCTTTGCTTTCCCTCTGGAGCTCGACCAAACGTACATGATCATAGCCAACCGCGCGGCTTACGATCCCGATACCCTGGAGTTTAACACCCTGGGCTTGCTGGATTCCAAGACTTTTGAGTTGAAACTCAGGCTCAATCCCGAGCCGGTTTACATTACACTGACTAAGGAAACGCCCATTGTGCTCGAAAACATCTACTACGATTTCGACGACGACAAAATCCTCCCTGATGCTGAACAGGACCTGCAATTGGTCTTCGAGCTGATGAATGAATATCCCGACATGGTCATCGAGTTGTCCTCGCACACCGACAACCGCGGTACCGAAGCTTACAACCGCGACCTCTCGCAGCGCCGCGCCGAATCTGCCCGCCGCTGGCTCATCAACAGGGGAATTGCCCGCCGTCGCATCGAAGCAGTGGGCTATGGCGAAAGCGTACCTTTTACCGTTACGGCTAAAATCGCCGCTGAATATCCCTTCCTCAAAGAAGGCGATGTGCTGACAGAGGAGTTTATCAACAAGCTGGAAACGGAAGAGCAAAAAGAAATTGCTCACCAACTCAATCGCCGCACGGAATTCAAAATCATTGAAGGGCCTTCCTCCATTCGTATCGAAGAGCGCCGCCTCATCCGACGCGGCAAGCACGAGGTGAAAGACCAGCCCGTCGAGAAAAAGAAAGAGGGCGTCAGAGAAGAAGACCCCAATCAAAAAAAAAAGTAGCTGATGAAGGAGGGCAGCCCGCCGGCATCGCGATCAGCGAGCTGTCCTCTTTACATGGCATGAAAGACCTGAGCGGTCTGCCCATCATGCACTTTGAGCGGCGCAAGGTGGATTTTGGTAAAGTGAAAAAGGGCGAAAAGCGCGAGCATACTTTTCACTTCACCAACACAGGCGAAGGCCCTCTGACCATAGACATCATCTCGGCCTGCGATTGTACCACTGTAGAATATGAGCGGGGCAAGACCTGGCAGCCCGGAGAAAGCGGGGACATACACGTCATTTTTGACAGCTCCTCCAAAGACGAGGGTGAGACCATTACCATAGACATCATCCTGCGCCAAACGGCAGGTAAAGAGCAATACCCCATTATTGAAAGTTTGCAGTACACTTTTGAGCTTGAAAACTAAAAAAAAAGATTTTTTTTTCGCTTGATTTTTTTTAGGAAACGGCGCGTAACCCTTTCGGTGCGGTTTAAATCTCGGCATGGCTGATTTTTTTTAAAACACCAAACCGTGCATGGGAATTTTAAATTCCCTAACTTTGTTGCCGAAAAAAACTGGATATCCCATGAACAGATTACGACTCTTCGTACTGGCATCCCTATTGGTCATTACCGGCGTGAAAGCACAACAGCTTTCCCTCTTTACGCAGTACCGCGAGCAGGCAGAAGTGCTCAACCCCGCAGCGCTTAGTACGGCCTATCTGGCCTATGAACAGAATGTATCCTTCCAGGCCGCTTACCGCAAACAGTGGGTGGACCTCAAAAGCGGCCCTGTAACGCAGATGATCAGTGGCTCTTACCTCTACGACGGCAGTGGCGTCAGCCTCATGGCCGGAGGCCATTTGATCAATGACGTAACCGGCCCCACTGCCTTTACGGGCTTGTATGGCCGCCTTGGCGGGGTTATCTCCGGCGACCCCTACTTCGGAGGTATAGCCCTGGCCATCAGCGGTGGCGCCGTACAGTATCGCCTGAAAGGCAGCGAAATTCGCCTGCGCGAATCGGGCGATATACTCGAAAACAAAAGTTACAGCCAACTCTATCCCGATGTGGGCGTAGGGCTTTATGCCTATCAGCGCATTACGGCAGGGCGTGAAGATGTGGTCATTTATGGAGGAATCTCCGTGCCGCAAATCATTGGCCTGGATCTGTCCTTTAAATCGGAAAACGGAACTTTTGATATTAAACGCACGCAGCACTACTACGCCATGTTCGGGCTGTATAAATTCTTCAGCAACGATGGCTTTATAGAACCCTCCGTTTGGTTCAAATATACACCCGGCGCTCCGGTTAACATAGACCTCAACCTGAAACTGCAACTGGCACCCAACTTCTATGTTGGTGCAGGAGGCTCTACGGCCAAAGCCATTCATTTGGAAACGGGCTTTGTGCTTGGAGGCTTGGGCTATGACAATACCTTTCGCGTGGGGTATGGCTTCGATTATTCCTTCACCTCCTTTGGCCCTTATACGGGCGCTACGCATGAAATCAACCTGTCTTACTCCTTTGAACGCTAAGTACAAGGAAAGACTTTGGCGATTATACCCATGTCCCAAAAAAAGATTAAATGGTTATGAAAAAATTATTCCCCCTGTTGGTATTGCTCTTTAGCATGACCACAGCCGTAAAACTCTATGCCCAGCCTACGGTATATATGAATCCCGACTTCGTGCTCGTCAATTCGGGCGCAACGGACTGTATCCAATTTAGAACGCTGGACTTTACGGACATCCAGGAGATGAACTTTTCCGTACAATGGGACCCCGCCGTTATCACCAACGTCAATGTCCCGCCTGCCAGCATCAACCCTTCCATGGCGCCTAACCTGACCATCAACATTGACCAGGTAGAGGGATTCCTCACCTTTGAGTGGAAAGTCAACGACCAGCCGGGCTGCCCCCCCAATACGGAGTCCCTCACTCTGGCCGATGAAACGGTGCTCTTTGAGTTTTGCTTCGAAGGTGTCAGTGGCCATACCGACCTGACCATAGGAGATGCCCCCTTAGAGACCTATGTAACCCGCGCAAATTCATGCCCGCTTGACATTGGCCTCTTCACCGGCGATGGCTTTATCTCTGTGGACTACCTCCCCGTCGTAGTCAATGTCCCCGACGTAACGGCCTTTGAAGGCGAGACAGTCTGCATGGATTTCACCGTAGAAGATTTTACCGAAATTGTGAGTATGCAGTTCTCCATCAATTGGGAACCGCAGGTCTTGCAGTTTGAATCCTATACCTGTCTGTTGCCTCAGTGCGGAACAGCCAACATCAATCCCAACAACACAGCGGGCTATGCAGCCTTCGCCTGGCCCTCCCCCGACCCGACCAATGGAACAAGCCTGCCCGATGGAACGGCCATCATGCAGGTCTGCTTTACCGTAGTGGGCAACTGCGGGCAGGTCTCGCCGGTGGACATCACGGGCGATCCCGTCCCCCTCGAAGTGGTACATACCATATCCGGCGGAGACCCCGAAGTGGGCATCCTGCAAAACGGTGGCAGCGTAGCTGTGGGTTGTTTCAACCCCAACGGCCTTACTGTCATGGTGGAAGATGCCCAGGTACAGCCCGGAGAATCCTTTTGCCTCGATGTTACCGTAGAAAACTTCGACAACCTCAAGCACTTCCAATGGACGCTCGGCTGGGATGAAGACCTCATCCAGTTCTCCAACGTGCAAAACATCAACCCCAACCTTTCCTTCTTCGACATCAACGATTTCAACTTCAATGGCGCCAACAACGGCTATCTGACGGTGGACTGGTCTGTCTTCAGTGGGGGAGAGACCCTGCCCGACGGAGCCGTGCTGTTCCAGGTCTGTTTCGATGCCATATCGGCCTGTCTGAACTCTCCTGTGAACATCATCGGAGACCCCACGCCCATAGAAGTTGTCAATGGCAGCAATCAGGATGTGGGCATCAACACCTTAAACGGCCTCGTAGAGCTCTACTGCCCGCCGGGCATTACGCTTACTACTCCTGATCTCGAAGTAGATCCCGGCAATACCATCTGTGTACCCGTAGAAGTACAAAATTTTGATGAGGTTACGGATATGACCTTCTCCATTATATGGGAAGCAGGAGTATTGGATTTTCAGAGCTTCCAAAACTTTAACCTGCCCGGCCTCTCGGCAGCCAACTTTGACGTCTCTTTTGCCAATGGCGGCGTCGCCTGTCTTTCCTGGTCGGATGTGAGCGGCTTGGGAGAAACTCTGCCCGATGGCTCGGTACTCTTTGAGATGTGTTTTGAAGCCGTAGGCCCACCCTATTCCTGCTCGGGCTTTGATTTCAGTTTGTTGCCGTGTGGTCTGGAAGTGATTACCGCCAATTCCGCAGGCTTGGACGTGGGTCTTAATGCCCAGCCGGGGCAGGTTTGCATCACCAACCCCACCTCTTTTGTGCTCAATGTTTCGGATACTTCCGGTATCGCCGGAGATATCGTCTGCGTGGATGTCAGCGTGCAAAACTTTATCAGCCTGGGCCTGACGGAGTATTCCATTAATTGGAATCCCAATATCATCAGCTACGTCTCTCTGCAAAATCCGGAAACACTCCCCGGTTTTAATTCAAACACCTATGACGACAGCAATGCCGATTTGGGCAATATCACTATCAACTGGGCCTCAGGTTCGGGCTCCGGAAACAGCCTGCAGGACAGCACCGTCATTTATTCCCTTTGTTTTGAACTAATTGGCGATGAAGGAGACTGTAGTGCCGTCAGCATTACCTCTGTGCCGCAGGACATCGTCGTTCAGCCTGCCGGTACCAGTACCAATGTGGGCCTGATTGCTCAAAATGGCGAAGTCTGTGTAGCTTACCATCTCGAAGTAACGGATACCCTCATCTTCGGGCCCGATTGCCCGGGCGCCTTCACCGGCTCCATAGACATTTCCGTGAGCGGAGGCAGCGGCGATTATTCCTACCAGTGGTCAGGCCCGGGAATGGTACCTCCCAATGACGCCATGGAAGACCCCACAGGATTGACCAATGGCACTTATACCGTGCTCATCACAGACAACCTTTACCAAGGGCTCTTTACAGAGGAAACTTATGTGGTCAATCTCTCTTCTGCCGCGCCGATAGCTTTCGCAGGCCAGGATACCATCCTTTCCTGTGGCTCTCCCACCATGCAATTGAGCGGAGCGGGCTCTTCCGAAGGCCCTCAATACGAATACCTCTGGTACACCAACAACGGCCTGGTTGACCCCGATAGTGAAAATCAATTGACAACGACCATCTTCGGCCCGGGAGAATACATCCTCCAGGTTACGGACAACCTGCTCGGCTGTACCGTCTCAGATACGGTCTCAGTCAGCCAGGCCGTCGTGCCTTTTGCTTTTGCAAGTGTAACGGAAATTGTTACCTGTGCCAATGACACCATTTCTCTGTTGGGCGAAAACTCTACCGTCGGCGGAAACATCAGCTACCTCTGGACGACCACCGACGGCCAGATTGTACCGGGTACGGAAACGGAAATCAATGCGCAGGCCACCAGTGGCGGCATGTACATCCTCTCCGTAACCAACACCAGCAGCAACTGCGTGGCTATGGATACCATTAACGTAAGCATGGATACCATTGCGCCCATAGTTGTCATTACAGGAGCCGACCAGGAACTCAACTGCACCGTCAACAGCATTACACTCGATGGAAGCATGTCCTCTACCGGAGGGCAATTTGCCTACAACTGGACAGACCCCCAAGGCGGCTTCATCTCCGGCGACATCACCGCCACGGCAACACAGGGGGGCTTCTATCACCTCATGATTACCAATGCCTCCAATGGCTGCTCTGCCATAGACTCCGTGGAGGTGGTAACAGATACCCTGCTGCCCGTTGCCAATGCCGGCCTGGACCAATTCCTGACCTGTGTGGTTGACACGGTTATACTTGATGGCTCCGGCTCTGATCAGGGCCCCCAGTACACCTATATGTGGACGGGCCCTGCCGTCGTACCCGGTACAGAGAGCGCCATCATGGCTGCCGCCACCCTCGATGGCCTCTACACCCTGGTCGTAACCAATACCGACAACGACTGCCAGGCCTCTTCCGTGGTGCAAGTCAGCCAGGACACCCTGCCGCCTCTTGCCGAAGCGGGCATGCCCGATACCGTGCTCACCTGCCTGGTTCTGACAGCCAACTTAGACGGCACCGGCTCCTCTGAAGGCGCTCCGGGCGAATACAGCTACCTCTGGGAAGGCCCCAATGTCTTAATTGGCGAAACCAGCCTGCAGGCAACAGTCGGCGACCCGGGTGTTTATACCCTGACCGTTACGCAGGAATCCAACGGCTGTACGGCCTCCGACCAGGTCGAAGTCCAAGCCGATACCACAGCGCCCAATGTAGTCATTGCCGAGCCCAATGACCTGACCTGCGACAGCCTCTCTGTGGTACTGGATGCTTCCGGCTCAGACCAGGACCCCGATTATACCTATTTGTGGTCGGGCCCCTTCTGCATCAATGTCTCTGATCCTCTGGCGCCGGAAGTTTTCTGCCCGGGCACCTTCAGCCTGCAGATCATCAATGCCGTCAATGGCTGTATAGGCGAAGGCTCCGTCGAAGTACAGGAAGACAACGAAGCGCCCGTAGTGCAACTGACAGATACCGTGTTTACCTGCTATGACAGTCAAATCACTCCGGATGTCTCAGGCGTATCCACAGGCCCTGAGTTCGCTTATGCCTGGGTAACGGTACCCCAGGGCAATGGCTGTTTCGTAACGGATACCACCGACTTAAACCTGGTCGTCTGTGGCCCGGGTGGCTATGGCCTGGAGGTTACAAATACCGTCAACGGCTGTACAACTACGGGGCTGCTGAACGTCGTGGCAGACACCATGCCGCCGGCAGAGATCAGCATCGGCCCCGATACCGCCCTCACCTGCTTCAATCCCGAAATCAGCCTGCTGGCAGGCACGACCACTGTGGGCGATCTCAGCTATCAATGGTTGATGAACGGCAATCCCATCCCGGGAGCCACTACCGATATGCTGGATGTAAATACCCCGGGTACTTATGGCGTGGAAATCACCAACAACGAAAACGGATGTACCGGCATGGCCGGCGCCGAAGTCGCCGATATGACCAATCCGCCCCTCGCCGATGCCGGCCCCGCTTCCGTGGACCTGCTCTGCGGTGAAGATGTGGTCGAACTCGATGGCTCGGCCTCCGACAGCGGCCCCGATATCAGCTATCAGTGGATGGCCCTGCAGGAAGGCATCATCGTGCCGGGTACGGAAACCCAGGCTGTGGCCCAGGCCGACACTTCCGGTACTTATGTGCTTACAGTGCTGAATGAAGCCACCGGCTGCGATGCGACCGATACGGTTACAGTCCTGTTTGTCATCCCCTTTGAAAATGCCTCGGCAGAAGTAGTGGGCGATCCCTGTTCGACCTCTGCTACGCTAATGGGGAATTTGCCGGAAGGCACCACAGGCGTATGGACCATGAGCCCCTCCGGTGAAATTGAAGACCCCGCCGCCGCCATGACCTTTGCCGACAACCTGCCCTCCGGCCTGGTGAGCTTTACCTGGACGCTCTCGGCTCCGGGTTGCCTCGACTACAGCTCCGCTACGGTTGAACAGCAAGTCGAAGCCATGCCCTTTGCCGTAAACGACCAGGTATTTATGGGCGATGGTGTGGAGCAGATATCCATTGACGCCGTGCTCAACGACAACCTCGCCGGCATAGACAGCTTCAGCTTCTCCATTCCGGAACCGCCCGCCGTAGGTGAAATCCAGAATGTAATAAACGGCAGCTTTACCTATGTGGCTTCGCCTTACTTCACAGGAGATGTGCAGTTCGATTACATCGTTTGCAATGTTGCCTGCCCCGATTTTTGCGATACGGCTTTTGTACTCATTCAAATTGACAAAGACATCAATCTGGAAGAAACTGCGCCCAACGCCATCACTCCCAACGGAGATGGCGTCAACGATGCCCTGATTTTTGATGTGCTGCTCAACGCTCCGGAAAAATATCCGACCAATGAGTTGCTCGTCTTCAATCG
The DNA here is from genome assembly GCA_027030635.1 of Saprospiraceae bacterium. GTDB lineage: Bacteria > Bacteroidota > Bacteroidia > Chitinophagales > Saprospiraceae > WGBN01. The sequence continues at coordinate 12,250 of JALVES010000008.1, forward strand.
CTGGGGCGATATCGTCTTCCAGCAGGCGCCCTACGAAAACAACTGGGAGGGCACCAACCAGGCCGGCGAGCCTTTGCCGGAAGGCACTTATTACTACATCCTTCGCCTCAATGTAGCCGAAGGAGAGATCATCAAGGGCGATATCACCATCATCCGATAGACGCTCTCAGGCGTGTTCCCGCCGAAAAAAAGCGGGAATACGCCAAATCTCTCTATATTTGTTCCGTCGGGTTTCCCGTCGGAACAAATACTTATTCCTATGAGTCGTGTTTTATTGCTTTGCCTGACCGCCTTTCTGAGCCTTTCTCTAAGCGCTCAGGACGAATTGCCCCATACCCAGCTTTACCTCTTTCAGCTCGATTACGACAACGGTAAACCCTTCCTTACCAAGCCGGTTTATCTCACGGCTTTCAATGCCGGGGGCTACAACAATCAGCCTTATTTCGTGTCGGAAAACGAGCTTTACTTCACAGCTCAACTGGCCGGTGAAGAACCTGCTCAAACCGACATCTGGTCTATGGACCTGGCAGAAGGGACGCTTACCCGCATCACCCAAACGGTGGAGTCGGAGTATTCCCCCCGCCTCATGCCCGGCTCGTTTTACTTTACGGCCGTGCGCGTAGAAGCCGATGCCGAAGCTACACAGCGCCTTTGGAAATTCCCGCTCGACCATCTCGATGGGGGAGAGCCCGTTTTCCCCACCATCCGCAAGGTGGGCTATTACGCCTGGATAGACCGCCGGCGGGTGCTGATGTTTATCGTCAATGAGCCGCCGCTCTTAATCCTCGCCAATACGGATGAATATGCCTGGGAACGGGTTACCAATAACCCGGGCCGCTGTATGCAGCATCGCCCCGATGGCAAAATGCTCATGGTTCATAAAGAAACCCCCTCCAAATGGGTGATCGTTGCCCTGGACCCCGAGACCCATGAGATGGAGCCCGTCGTTACCTGCCTGCCGGGCAGCGAAGATTTTGTGGCCCTGCCCAACGGCGCTATACTACAAGGCAGTGGCAGCAAGTTATATTACTACATGCCCGGCCAATCCACCGACTGGGAAGAAATAGCCGACCTGCGCGAGTACGACATTCTCTCAATCACGCGCCTCGCCGTCAATAAAAAAGGGCAACTCGTGTTGGTGGGTAAAAAGTAAGGGCCTGCTTCCATCACTTTTGAACCCTCAAGCACTTAACCCATGCGCATCACTTTACTCCTTTTGTGCGGCCTGCTTTCCCTCTCTTCTTTGGCTCAGCGCCGCCCGGGCTCCGCTTTGGTGCAACTCGACGCCCATGAAAAAGCAGCAGATTTGCAAAAAACACTCCGGCTCCTGGTACCCGAAGCGAAAATAGAAGTGAAAGCTTCCCGTGCTTCAAAGCATGGCATTTACGAAATGAGCTGGGATGAAGATTTTCTGCCTTTCGGCAAATTGGAGGAATTGCTGTCGAAGCAAAAAAGTGTGCTTGCCTGGCAGGGGAATTATGAAGTCGGCTTTCGCCAAACAGAACCCGATGATCCGCTCTTTTCCGGTCAATGGAACCTGGAGCTCATCCGTGCTCCCCGCGCCTGGGATTTTGCCCGCGGAGGCCTGACGGCCGAAGGAGACACCATCGTCATCGCCATCATTGACAACGGCTTTGACATCGCCCACGAAGACCTGCAGGGGCAGCTCTGGACCAATTGGGCAGAACTGGGCGGGCAAGCCGACTTCGACGACGACGGCAACGGGTACGAAGATGATTTGCACGGCTGGGATTACAACAACAACGGCCCCGAATATCAGCCCCTCTCGCACGGCACTTCTGTAGCAGGCATCATCGGCGCCAGGGCCGACAACGAGACCGATATGGCCGGCATCAACTGGAATGTCCAACTCATGCTCTTTGGCATCTATGAATCCAATGAAGTCGTAGAAGCCTATTATTACATCCTGGACCAGCGCCGCCTTTACAACCAGACAGATGGAGCTCAGGGGGCCTTTGTGGTAGCCACCAATGCCTCTTTCGGCATAGATGCCACCTGGTGCGATGACTTTCCGCTTTGGGGCGCTGTGTACGACTCCCTCGGGCAGGAGGGCGTGTTGAGCGTTTCCGCCGTTTCCAATGACGACATAGATGTAGGTCTGGTGGGAGACCTGCCCACGACCTGCCCTTCCGAATACCTCATCACCACCACCAATACCGATCGCTACGACCAATTGCTGGCCGCTTACGGCTTGCCTTATGTGGACCTCAGCGCCCCTTCAGGCGTGGGCTCTGACGGCCTTCCCTCGCTGAAGCCCGGCAACAGCACCGGCAGCTTTGGAGGCTCTTCCGGCGCTGCACCCCAAGTCGCAGGAGCCATCGGGCTGCTGTACAGCGTTTCTTCCGATTCTCTCATACGGGAGCTAAAAACAGAACCGGCTCAGAGCGTTTTGCTCCTGCGCGATGCCATTCTGAGTTCCACACACCCTTTGGAAAGCTTAGAGGGCAAAGTCGTTTCCGGCGGTCGTTTAGACCTCTACGGCGCCCTGCTGTATCTGCACGCCTACGTCCAGGAATATCCCCGCCCCGATCCCGTACAGGACTACACCGCCCAAACGGGCTGGCTCAGCATTTTCCCCAATCCCGCCCGCTCCGGAGAAGAAATACGCGCTTATTTCGGCAGCGAAAACCTGGACCCCGTCGTTTTCCGTCTGACCGATGCCACCGGCAAGCTGATGTTCGAAGGCGAAGTACAACCACAGGCCTTTGCCCAGCAGTACCTCGCCATCCCCACCCGCAACCTGCCTGCCGGTATTTACTTCATAACCCTCCGCCAGGGCCCCCTCCGCCTGACGAAAAAACTGGTGGTAAATTGGTGAAAGTGGTGGAATCGGTGAAAGCGGGGGAATCGGGAAAATCGGTTTAGCGTTTATCGTGTATCGTGTATTGTTGGTTTTGGCGTGATGAACGTGATGAGCGTGACGCGTGACGAACGTGACAAATGTAAGCAGCTTAGTCCCACTAAAAAAATCTGTGAAATCCGATAATCTGTGTAATCTGTGATTCTGACGATAAGCGTGAGGAACGTAACGGGCGTAACGAACGTAACGAACGTGACAATCGTGACTTGATAGAACGCGGATGACGCGGATGACGCGGGTTTTCGCGGATTTTTTAGCCAGTTCAACTTGATATCGCGTTTTATGAGTTCGGCTCGGGGATCTTCCTTGCGTCAGCCTGCCTGCTGCCGGGCCACCGGCAGGCAGGCTCCCCGATCCTTTGGTTAAGCCCAAATCAAAAATCAAAAATCGTTAATCGATATTCGAAATTCAAAAAAAGCCTTTCATTGGTTCATTATCAATTCTCCATTTTTCATTCTTCATTCCAAACATTTTGTTGTAAATTTGCAACAAATTGTAACACATGCAGATAGAATTGTTTTTACTTCTCGGCTTTGGTATCGTTTTGGGAGCGGCTTTGGGTTGGTATCTCACTTATCGTCAGATTAGGGGGGGCGCTTATGTGCGCAGGGAATTGTACGAGCAATTGGAGCGCACGGCAGACTTGCTGCGCGATGATCTGGGTGAGAAAGAAGCTGACTTGCGTCGGCAGACAGCTGAGCTGGCGCGGAAGGAGGAGCGCATTCTCGCGTTAGAAGAGCAGGTGCGCAGCAGGAAGGAGCAGTTGCTGGAGTTGCAGCGGCAAAATGAGCAGACTTTTGAAAATCTGGCCAACAAGCTGTTGGAGGAAAAGAGCCGCCGCTTTGTGCAGAGCAATCGCGAACAAATGGATGCCCTGCTCAACCCCCTGCGCGAGAAAATACGGGAATTTGGCGAAAGCATCCAAAAAAAATTCGAGGCAGACGCGCGGGATAAGCATTTGCTCAAGGCCTCTATCGAGCAACTTCAGCAGCTCAACGGCCGCCTCAGCGAAGACGCCAACCGCCTCGCCAAAGCCCTGACCGGCGACAACAAAACCCAGGGCGATTGGGGCGAATATCAACTGGAAATGCTGCTGCAAAAAGCCGGACTGGAAAAGGAGGTGCATTACAGCGCTCAAAACAGCTTTAAAGATGAGGATGGCCGTCACAAGCGTCCCGACTTCGTCATTCATTTGCCGGAAGGCAAAGAGCTCATTATAGACTGCAAAGTGTCCCTGACCTCCTACGAACGCTACTTCGGAGCCGAAGACGAACAGGAACGCAAACGCCATTTGCGCGAACACCTGCTCAGCCTGAAGCAGCACATCCGCTCGCTGGGGCAGAAAAACTACCAACAACTCTATGGCATCCGGTCGCCGGATTACGTCTTGCTCTACCTGCCGGTGGAGGGGGCCTTTGCCCTGGCGCAACAGGCCGATGCAGAACTGTTCGTCAAAGCCTTAGACAACAACATCGTGCTGGTTTCGCCCACAACCCTGCTGGCCACCATGCGCACGGTGGCCTACATCTGGAAGCAGGAAAAGCAGAAGAAAAGCGTGGAGGAAATCGTGCGCCAAAGCGGCCTGCTCTACGACCGCTTCGTCTCTTTTGTCAACGACCTCAAAGAAATCGGGCAGCGCCTCGATGGCGCACAACTCGCCTACGACAAAGCCATGCGCAAACTCACCACCGGCAAACGCCCGGGCGATACCCTGATCGGGCGGGCCGAAAAAATCCGCAAAATGGGAGCCAATGCCAGTAAGAAATTGCCGCCTGATTTGTTGGAGTAGAAACTTATGTGCCCTTTATCACACTCTTTAATAGCTGCGAATTGGCTACCTTTGCCCCGACAAAAACGAATTTACAAGGCTTTGAAATTTCCCTCAGCGAAGTTTCAAAGCTTAACACCTGACAAGCAGAATCAATCATGGCAGAAGAACTGAAATGCGTCATCATCGGCTCCGGCCCGGCCGGTTATACGGCAGCTATTTATGCGGCACGCGCGGGCCTGAATCCCGTGCTCTACACAGGCCAGCAACCCGGCGGGCAATTGATGATTACCACCGATGTGGAGAATTATCCGGGCTATCCGGAAGGCGTGTTGGGCCCCAAGATGATGGAAGACTTTAAAGCCCAGGCCGAGCGCTTCGATACCGATATCCGCTACGAGCTGATTACCAAAGTGGATTTCACCGGTCCCGTACACAAACTCTGGACGGAGAGCGGGCACGAAATCCACGCCCATACGGTCATCATCGCTACCGGTGCCAGCGCCAAATGGCTGGGCCTGGAATCCGAGCAACGCCTGATGAACAAGGGCGTGTCTGCCTGTGCCGTCTGTGACGGCTTTTTCTTCCGAGGCATGGAAGTGGCCGTAGTCGGCGGCGGCGATACGGCGGCTGAAGAGGCTTCCTACCTCGCCAAGATCTGTCCCAAAGTGCATCTGCTCGTTCGCCGCGATGAGATGCGGGCTTCCAAAATCATGCAGCAGCGCGTGATGAATACCGAAAACATCATCATCCACTGGAATACGGAGACCAAAGAAATTCTCGGCGAAGAGGAGGTGGAGGGCGTGCGCGTCTTCAACAACAAGACCGGCGAGGAAAGCGTACTGCCTGTGAAAGGCTTCTTTGTAGCCATTGGCCACAAGCCGAATACCGAAATTTTCAAGGATTGGTTAGACATGGACGATACCGGCTATCTCATTACACAGCCCGGCAGCAGCAAGATGAATGTCGAGGGCGTTTTTGCCTCCGGCGATGCGCAGGACAAGGTCTATCGCCAAGCCGTTACGGCAGCCGGTACGGGTTGCATGGCTGCGCTGGATGCAGAGCGCTATTTGACGGAAAAAGGAATCATCTGAGGCGTTTTTACGCCTCTTTTTTTGGCATAACCCGATTAAAACCCCAGCTATGAGTACATCAGGCAAAACCCGTTTTCGCCCGGGCGTTTTGTATGGCGATGAAGTTACCGAACTACTGAATTACGCTTCTGAAAATGAATTCGCCCTGCCGGCGGTGAATGTGGTGGGCACCAACTCCATCAATGCCGTGATGGAAACGGCCCGGGACATGCAGTCGCCGGTGATGATTCAGCTCTCCAATGGAGGCGCCTCTTTTTATGCAGGCAAGGGGCTGAGCAATGAGGCGCAGCAGGCGGCCATTCTCGGTTCCATTTCTGCTGCCATGCACGTACACACCCTGGCTCAGGCCTATGGCGTTACCGTCATCATGCACACCGACCACTGTGCCCGCAAGTTGCTGCCCTGGATAGACGGCCTGCTCGAAGCGGGCGAGAAGTTTTACGAAAAACGCGGCTATCCGCTCTTCAGCTCGCACATGCTCGACTTGTCTGAAGAGCCTTTGGAGGAAAACGTCGCCACCTGCGTAGAGTACCTCAGGCGCATGGATGCCATCGGCATGACGCTGGAAATTGAGTTGGGCGTTACCGGCGGTGAGGAAGATGGCGTGGACAACACCGGCATAGACAGCTCCCGCCTCTACACCCAGCCCGAAGAAGTGGCCTATGCCTATGAA
>JALVES010000009.1 GCA_027030635.1 Saprospiraceae bacterium
TCCAACGGGGGCTGAACAAAATCGAGCTCAATCGGGAAGCCATAGAGCGCGACTTAGATCAAAACTGGATGGTTTTGGCCGAACCCATCCAAACCATCCTCAGACGAGAGGGCTTTGAACAACCTTACGAAAAACTAAAAACCTTTACCCGTGGAAAAAGCCACTTCGCCAAAGAAGACATCCACCGCTTTATTGAAGACTTAGACATCCCGCAAAGGCTGAAAGAAGAGCTTAAAGAGCTCAGCCCACATACCTATACAGGTAGATAAAATGACAAAAAGAAAGGGGCATCGTCCTGGCAACGGCCCCTTTCAATTACAAACAAAACCAACTAAAAACCAAGTTCATTTTTCAAATTTAAACGCCTTAAGCGGGATAAACGCTGCCTGTATGCGAAATTTTCCACTACAGAATCAAAATACCCATTTTCAGGTATTGACTACATATCCCGAAAACCCGTACATTTGTCAAAAATCCACTGATTCAGTCAGAAACTTGGGCAGTTTACGCTGCCCTAACTACTTTGATTGGAGTTTCCCTTAACCGAAGAAGACGCAATTCAGTTTACTCATAATCCCATGAGCATGTGGAAGGGCCGAAGTTTTTTCGGCTCTTCTTTTTTTGCACAAAAAAGAGCCATGCTGCGATGCAGCATGGCTCTTTTTAATTTACAGCCTCAGGACAGAAATCAATCTACCTCACCACCTCCAGTTTTTGGACACGCATTTCACCTTTGGTGGTGAGCGCTTTGATGATGTAGATACCGCCCGGAAGGTTGCTGAGGTCGAGGCGCTCATCGCGGCTGCCCTCTTCAAACTGAGTCAGGTGCAGGATTTCCCGGCCTGTAGCTGTAGAGAGGGTAATTTCCGCAAAACTATCTTCCGCATCGCCATTCAGGTGCAGGCGTACCTCATCGGTGGCGGGATTGGGCCAGGCCACCAAACTGCCGGTCTTGCTGCCCGAAGCCAAATCCAGCGGGATTTTCAAATGCTGATCGGGTACAGAGTAGGTTTGGCCGGAGGCCGTCATAATAGTACCTCCCGTCAGATAGATGTCGAGGTACTGATCGCGCAGGCGCGTGCCGTCAATGTCTTCGATGATGATGAACTCCATGGTGGCGACGATGCCATAGCCGTCATCTGAATAACCGCTGGTGCGCGTAAAGCCCGCATCTATGCGCCCCAGATAGGGCTTTTGAGTCATATAGAGCGCAGGAGAATTATACGTTACCCAACTTTGGGGCAGGAAGTCAATGTGTACGGATTCTTCGGGCACCACATCGGCTTCGTATTGCATGGAGAAGGTAAAGCCATAAATGTCTTCGGCCAGTTGGGCATCGGGTTTGCCGAGCCAAATGTCCAAATGCACGAGGTCACCGCCCGTAACAGGTGTTTGGCTGGTTTGGAAAAAGTACAGCGGCACGTTGATGGGCGGAGCTGTGGGTGCAGGCACCAGAGAATGCTTATTCAAATAGAAGCGGCTGATGGCGAGGGTGTCTTCGGCAGAGATGATGCCATCGCCATCGGTATCGGCAAACTTGAGGTTGTAAGGCAGGTTATAAGGCACTTGCCAGTCGTCACCGTATTGACCATACCAGGTATCCAGATTAGGTTGGTCGCGCTTGGCTCCCACTTCGCCCATAGCGATGCCGAGCGGCAGCAGGTCTTCCATGGTAACAGCGCCATCGTTGTTGGCATCTCCGGCCCAGATACAGTGGTCTTCCACGCAAAAATGCGAGGCCGGCGGGTCTATGTCCAAGATGTTTACATCCACCTTGATTTGTGCTGTGGGGCAATTGGCAGAAGAAACGCAATACTCTATTTCAAACTCATCGGTAACACCTGCCACACCCGGATCAGGCGTATAGATCAACATGTTGTAACCGGAGAAAGTCTGCCCGTTGATGGTCAGCGTCTGATTGCCGGGGAAAAACTCGGCCGTACCATAGATGGGGTTGACCGTAATGGTGAAATCGTAATTGTGGACAGGGATGTTATAAGCAATGACCAGAGGTGTATTTTTCGGAGTCGTCAGTGGGAACGTACCCTGAGCGGGCAGATAGTCACTGACCGTAACATAAACCGAAGCGTATTCAGTTACGCCGGTACTGCTCATGGTGCTGCGATAGACAAATTTATCATTGCCCGCAAAATCCGGGTCCGGCACATACTCGTAAACCCCACTGCCCTGGTAAGTAACCGTACCGTGCTGGGGCTGAACCACTATGGGCACTGAGCCTGAGTTGTTGAAGTCGTTGGCGCGCACGTCAATGAGCACGGATTGATTCACCGTGGTATAAGCGAAATCGTCAAAGGCAAAAGTGTTCGGCAGCGGGAGGTTCATCACATCCACGATGAAAGTGCGCCGGAAGGTCAATCCATTCACCGTTTTTTCATAGACAATAGTGTCCTGGTCATCGTAGAAGCCTGCCTCCGGTGTATAGACCGGATAATCCATGGCGAGAGAATCTATGGCGCCATGTGCAGGGGCTTGCGCCAAATGGTACCCGTCTAAGCTGTAAAGCAGGGCCAGTGCAGTCTCTTTGGGTGTACTGAGTTCATAGGTTTCTTCCAGTGGCTCATTAGCCGGCCTGACGGCGATGTTGACGCTGGCGGCATCAAAAGTGTTGTTGGCCCCTTCAATGGTGTAGTTGAAGTGAGCAATACCCACAAAATCGGGCTCCGGAGTAAAGGTCGCCATGGTGCTGTCGCTGCTAAGCGAAACCGAGCCCAGATAGGTCAATGGGACTTCTGCAATTTTGGGAAGCCCGATGTTGGTATAATCGTTGAAAAGTACGTCAATATCCACCGGCGTGTTGACGGTGGTTTCGGCATAGTCGTCTTCGGCATGTACAATGCCCGGAACGACGGAGATTTCGATGATTTTAGTGGCTGTGTTGTAATAACCGTTTACGTAAGTCCAAAATTTAAAGTAAACCGTATCAATGACCGGATAATTCACGGTGGGCACATATCCCAAAGTGTCGCTGTCAGGCGCTCCCAACGGGCCGGAAAAAGGAAAGCCTGCTTGCCCATACTTTGGGTAAGAAGTGTAATTGACCAAATGCGGATTGTAAGGCGGGATGTTTTGGAACTCATAGTAGAAGGTATCTCCTATCATGACCTCAGCCTGCAAGAACTCTACAGCCGGTTCTTGCGCCTTAACGCCGCCCCATGCGGTAAAAAGAGCCAGCCATAGCGCAAACAGCAGCCGTCCTCTTTTTTTCGGTAGTTGAGATATTTTCATGGCCCTTATTTCGTAGCATTTCAAACGAAATGGAGTGGAAAATCCCCCATTTCATTCTGTTAATTAATCTCCCATCGCCTGTGTGGCATCCGGACATTTTCGGACTACGCCCAAAAGTACGATTTTTTTTCGGTTCTTCCAAACTTTTTTTGCCGAAAATCAGCAATAAAGTTTTTTGCAAGGCAATGATAAACTTTAAACAAAAGTGCCTAACAAATTGTTTACCAGATGGTTACGCTTAAAAAACTAACCCAAAAGATAAAATGAGGCAACGCACATTTTTTCTCTATCTTTACCCCACCATTTGGGCACCTGCACACTTTCATCCGATTTCTAAGCTTTATACGTACATGCCCACCCAAAAGTAACCGAATGCTCAACAGCAAGTTGTATGCCATCTTACAAAATTTTGAAACGACAGAGCAAAAACGCTGCCGAAAGTTCATCTCGTCGCCCTATTTCAACAGCCACGAGTTGCTGGTAAAGCTCTACGACCTGCTGATCAAACACATACGCTCCGGCCGGCAAAAGGAATTGAACAGAGAAGAGCTTTGGACAGCACTCTATGGCAATGCCCGCCCCTTCGACGACACCCTGATGCGCAAGTACCTGTCCAATTTACACAAGCTGGTAGAGCGCTATTTAAAGGAACAAATTTACGAAAAAGCCTCCTTGCTGCAAGAGGCCCATCTGATCGAAGCTCTGGCAGAACACAAGCTGAACAAAGCCGTACAGATGACCCTGCGCAGAGCCCGGAAAAACGGAAAAAACGGCAAGGAAGAATCTCCCCAAAAAGACTTGTTTCGCTACCTCATCCACAAAAGTTACTACCACGCCGTAGAGCACATTCCCAAAGAAGCCGCTAAAGTGGATTTCGGGCAGATGAGCAGCTACTTAGACGCCTTTTATATAGAGGAAAAACTAAACATCTATTGCGCCATCCTCAGCCGCAAATACCTCGGTACCGATGAATCTCAAATATATCTCCTCGAAGGCATTACACGGCATCTGCAGGAGCACATAAACCAATACGAGGCCTTCCCCATTGTACAAATCTACTACCAGATTTACCTCGCCCTGACCGAGAGCGAAAACACGCAGCACTACTACCATCTGAAAAACCTGTTAGAAAAAAACCATGCCAAACTCCCCCAGAACAAAGCCTTTGAGCTATACGGCTACGCCATCAACTACTGCGTGCGAAAGATCAATCAGGGCGACAGTTCTTTCTTGCGGGAATACTTCGAATTACACAAAGTCTTATTGGACAAAGGCCTGCTCTTTGCCGATGGCGTTTTACCTCTGGCTCAGTACAGGAATTTAGTGTTGGTAGGCCTGCGCCTCGGCGAATTGGAATGGACCGAAGACTTCATCCATCACTATAAAAAGTATCTGCCGGTAAACTCACGGGAAAATGCCTTTTCCTTCAACCTCGCTCTGCTCTATTTCTACAAAAAGGAGTACGAACAGGTCATTAAGTTGCTGCGCTATGTGGAATACGAAGACATCACCTTCAACCTGAATGCCAAAGTGCTGCTTCTCCAAACCTATTACGAAATGGACGAGATAGACCCCTTAGAATCATTGATGGACAGCTTCAGGGCTTATCTGCAAAGGCACAAAGAAATTGCTCCGCGCCGCCGGCAAACATTCCGCAACTTCATTCGCTTCGTCAAAAAGCTCACCCGCATCATCCCCCGCAACAAAGAACAAATCGAAGCTTTTAAAAACGAACTGGCCCAAACGAAGCAAATCGTCAACCGCCCCTGGTTGCTCGAAAAAGCAGAAGAGCTTCGCCGATAAAGAGAGAGACCGGCAATGCCGGTCTCTCTCTTACTTAATTTGCCCTTCCCAAAGAGGCTGGCGAAAGGCAAATTTGCTTGTGCTTAGAAGCTCAGCTTCATACCCAAAGTCCAGGTACGACCAAAGCCGAAGAAACCAGCAGCATCAGCCAGGCTTCCAGCATTGCGCGCTTCTGCAATGTACAATTCATCCAGTGCATTGTACACATTGGCGCGGAAACGCACACCCACGCCGGCAATCTCGGTCTTATAACTCAGACCGAGGTTCATGATGCCATAAGCCGGCAATTGCAAAGCCTGCTGACCGGCTTGAGTGGGATCTTGATAATCCGTGGGCTGAAACAATGCATAGAACTGATCGTAGTAGGTGTAATCCATATCCAAACCAAGGCCAAAGCGGAAGTCGTAATCCAAACCAATGCGGAAGGTCGTCTGCGGAGCATCACCCACTTTCAGTCCTTTGGAAAAAACGTCAATTGTGTCAAAAACGACATTATTCTCATCAGAGAGAAAAGCCTGTACGTCATTGACCCACTGCCAATTGCCCAGAGAAGCCATACCGCTGAGTTTCAAGCCTCCGATTAATTTGGCGGTGAAATCCAACTCCACACCCTGATGTACAGCATTCAAGCCCTGTACATTGGCATATCCATCTGTTGCCGGATTATAAGCGACGAGCCACTTATCTCTCCAATTAGTCCAGTACAGGTTCAAGTTGGCAGATACGCGGGAAGAGCGCAAGCCATAACCTGCCTCAGCAGCAAGAACTTTTTCATTTGAAGCATCGGGATTGACATCCACGTTGTTGTAGTTCGGGAACACCACGTCAAAAATCGGAGCGCGGGAGTAATAGCCTGCATTCACAAAGACGTTGTGGCGGTCGTTGATGTTGTAGTTAAAACCGAGCTTGCCGTTGT
>JALVES010000010.1 GCA_027030635.1 Saprospiraceae bacterium
TCGGCTTTGATGCCATAGACGCGCACTTCCACCACATCGCTACTGTCTTGCGGGCCCCACTTCCAATACAGATTTTCCCAGGAAGCTGCCGGCCCTATGGTTACAGACTCCAGTTGGCCAAAAGTCCAGTCGCCGGGTACGGCATTGTGTTGCTCAGTCGTCTCCCCCGGCTCCGTGATGGTCTCATTGACGCCGTATTCGGGATGCCCCTTGCGGTAAAAGAGGGAGTAAGGTTTGACAGCGCCGAGATTGGGCAAATCGCCAACCAGCATACAACCCTGAGCTTCTAAATAGGGAATCAAATCATCGCTCCACTCCTCCGGCTTATAGCTTTGATCGGCATTGCGCTGAATGGTAAAAAAGACCACGTAAAACCCCTGCGGCACCACATCTTCCAGAAAGGCGATCAACTCTGCCCTGTCGTCCGGCGTGTCGGTGGCAAACAGAAAAGCGCCCTGCCCCGTAATGGCATAATCATCGCCATAGGGCAAGCCCCCCGGATTGATCCAGGGCTCGGCTGTCAGCGAATCCAGCACACCCACCATCACGCCTGCAGGAAACCCGGAATAACCATAATAACTCGCCGCCGTCTCATTGCCGACAAAATAGCGCGGAATGCCGTAAGGCGAGCTATACACCCTGTTCTTAATTTTTACGTCAATGAAGTTTTTTACAAAGTCCAGGCTTCGCGTCTCTTCCGGCCATTCCATATACGTAAAATGGTCGTCGGCAAACTGAAAGTAATGCGACTGGTTCCAGCCGTCCGGTGCTGTGGGCAGATATACAAAAGAGCTGTTTACCCAGCGATACCCCACCGGCGGCAGGCTGTCGGGGCTGACTCTCCAATAATAGACCGTGCTGTCGTTCATGCTCAAAGCCGGTTGCCAGGACAGCAGCCCGCCTTCGCTTTCCACTTCGCCCGTTTGGAGCAGGGGGCTGTCGAAATGTTTGCTGGTGTCTATTTGGAAGATAAATTTCTGCCTTTCGGCAAATGGATTTAAGGTAGAGACGCGCAGCTCCGGATTGCTTTGCTGTACAATGGCGAACCTGGGCGGCTCTACGGTTTGCAGGCTGTTGGAGATGATATAAACCGGAACGCCCGGCTGGCCGTCGGGGCCTATGAGCTCGTTGTTGCTTTCAGCCTGGGCGGGCAATTCAGCCAAAGCCTGGTCGGGGTCGAGCGTAACGAAGAAGCGATTCATACCCCGAGAGGCTTCCCCAAAGCCCGGCAGCGTAAAGCGCAGAGAAGTGCGGAAAGCCGGAGCCTGCACAGCCGTGTCCACCAGCAAAACGCGATTGCCATCGGGCAGTTGCTGCTCCACTTTCAGAGCCAAAAGGGTATCGCTCAGGTTGTAGCCGATGTTCACAATGTCAAAAACAAAATCGAAGCTGTCCAATTCCGTGTGCAGATAGACAGGGTCAAAGGCCACAGAGGTTTCATCCACGAGGTAATCCGGCCCCGGGTGTACGTTCAGGCGCAGGGCGGGGTCGCCCTGCAAGACATTTTGCTGACCCAGTTCTACATAGCCCGTGGCAGTGCTATTCATCAAAAACTCTCCCGAAGACTTCAACACATCACCTATGCCCCGGCCATACAAGGGGCCTCCCGCTTGCTCGTAAGTGTGCTTGCCCAGGGCTTCCAATGCAGCACTAAAGCCAAAAGAGGTCGAAGCCGAAAAGGCAATGGCCCCCCGCTCTTCCGCCAACACAAAGCGCTCGCCTATGCCCACATTGGAGGTAAAGGCATTGCCCGAAAAACAGCCGTAAGACATCAGCCAGGGGTATTTGCCGTAGTTGTCGTAAGTATCCGGATTGTCGAAGTTAAAATCAAAGGTGTTGGCACTGGAGTGCCCAAAGAAAGACAGGATGGAAATGCCCTCGTTGATGCGCTCTTTAAGGGCTTCAGACTGGGTTGTTTCAATCGGGTCTGAGCTGGTTTTGTAAAAGGAGGTCACCTCGCCGCCAAAGCGGTTGTTCTCGATGATGTTTTCCATTTGCAACAAGACATTCTTGATGTATTGCTGCTCTCCTGCCGCACCCCCGCCGCCGAGATGCATGATCTGCTTCATCCAGCCCCGGGCCTCCAGCGTCTGAGGCAGGTCTTCGGCATTGCTCTCAAACTGGACGACCTTATTGAAATAATCCCACACTTCCTTAGGGCTTTTTGCCGGAAGGCGCCCTATGGCCAGAGCCATCTCCGTAGAAGCAGCATCTGCCACCAGCAAATTGTCGGAAGCGGGATAGCCGTAAGTAGGCACGAAAAAATCCACGCCTGTGTGCTGCGCCAATTGAGTGGCATTGCGCACATAAGGGTACTCTATGCCCTTACCCACGATAAACAGATATTGAGCATTGGGCCAGTGATCTCGCACGTAAAAAGCCAGGTTGCGAATACAAAGCGGATGCCGCTTAATGCCATAGCCCAACTCGTCGTACAAATCCAACACATTCACGGCCACAGAGCTCATGGCATAGGGCGACTCGTTGTTGCGGTAAGCCACATAAGCATCCACCGGATTTTCGCCATTGTAGGGCTGATTCAAATCGGGATGATAGAGCAGAATAAACTCCGCCTCGGTATTTGGTATGTTGATGAAAGAGACCGGTTCGGGAGCACCGAGAGCAGTGTAAACCTCTTCCTTAACGAGCAGGAGCTCGCGCTCACCCTGAGCAGGCGGAAGCGCAAACTTCAACAGTCCATTATCATACACTGCTTCGAGGCGAATGCCTGTCGTCAAATCGTACAGAACCGGCATGGGCGCCGCTGCATCGTAGCCGGAAATTTCCAGATATTGCGGGGCTCCATTTGCCGAAAGGCCAAAAGAAAACAGCGTATCCGCACCAAAATCAAATTGCCTCGGATAGCGGAGACGCACATAACCCGTTTTGATCTTGTCAAAATTATCAAACACGCCCTTGATTTCGACCAAAGCCTCTGCACCGAGCTGATTGGCCGGAATTTCGTAATCGGGCTTCTGCCCCAACACTCCATACACAGTAAACTCCTCCAACAACTGTCCGTCAAGCCAAACCTGTTGCAGATGGTTCCCGCTGCTGCCGGCAAAGGTCAGCTCAAGCACAGCCGGCGGGCCGGCAGCATAGACGCCGCCGAGGGGTAAATGCACCTCGCGATCCGTGCTCCAGGAAGAGCTGTACCCCTCCGCATCGCGGATGTCCGAGCGGCTGATGGTTTCAGAACCGTAATAAGTCGTTTTTTTGATATAGCTCTGTCGAAAAGCCTCCAGGGCCTCATCCATGAAATAGGTTTCGGCAGGCGGAGGGGAAGAAATGTCGTTGGGCTCATCCTCCATCAGAAAGCCCGAAGCCTGCTGCTCATCCCAACTCAAAAAATACGCAGCCGTGTCGTTAAAGAGGCTGACGTAGGGGTTGAAAATCTGCCGGGGATCGGCGAGGAGGAAAGAATCCAGCTCTCCGCGATTGGCACGGCCGTAAAAGGCGAGGTAATCGCCAGCCTGCAGGGGCCCCGACGTAGAGGCATAAAACGGCACCGGACGACCTAAGGCATACAAAGAGATGTTTTCGGCAGGGATGCCTGCAGGCAGCACATTTTGCAGACTTTCGTAGGGAATGCGATACCAACCGTCTTCAGCGATGTAAAACTTATACCAACTTTTGTCGTAATCAATCCATTCAAAGCCATAGAGGGTATCCTGGCCATTGGGCATTTGGGCCCTGACGGCCCCCGCCGTCAAAAAGAACAGGCCCAGACTGAGTAAAAAGGCAGTCAGCTCATAATTCGATCCATTCAATGTTTTCATCGCGTAAGGCTCTGTCATAAGTGAGATAATGAGAGGTCTTCATCACACGTCCGCGAATATCCTTGATGGCAACCCTCACCCTAAAAACGCCCCAGGTCCATATATGCATAGCAGCCTTTGGGTTTTCAGGCGAGCACATCACGGTTTTGACCGGATTGGGGAAAGTCGGGTGCAGTTGATAGGTTACCTCATCCACAAAAGGCAGATCGGGGCCGTCCACACAAAGCCATACCTTATACAGTACCGTCTCCCGCCCTTCTTCATTTTTGACCTTGCGGTAATAGGCCTTTCGCTTCTGCCCTTCTGTCGTTTCTTCATAGGGGTCAAAGAGCGAGTCATATACATCCAATTGGTATTTCACATCCGGTGATCTCATAAGCTTTCGACTTGCATTTCTTTAATCTTCGTCCGGAATCAAGTGTTCAGGCGGAGTTACGGGTTTAATTTCTTCTGTAACAGCAGAGCGGGAAGGAGCAAAGCTTTCTGTTTCTACGCCCCGAAACATCTCATTCTCTACGGGCACGCCTTCCTCACTGCGCTGGAGGTCAGCCGTCCCCTGTCCCTGCGACTTGGAAGCAGCCGATTCGCCAAAGTAATAGCCTATGATGGAGCCGAGCAGGGTACCGATGGAGGCGATAACCAGTTGCAGGGCTTTCATCTTCTCTTCAAAAGTGCCTGCCGTTGCCATGGAGTAAACGATCAGGATGGTGAAAATGATGACCAGCGTAAGCGCCAAAAAATGGCGGAAGTCGTCAATGATGTTGGCAAAAAAGCGGGCAATGACAAAGCCGAGGCGCTCTCTGGAGCCCATGCTGCTGCCATAGGCATTTGCCTTCCTGACCGGGCGAAGGATTTTCACCAGCCAGGAAATCATCCATATCAGGAAAAAGACCGTGAGCAGAAACAAAAGCACGCCCTTGCTGTGTTGCTCAAAAAAACCGAAAAAATCTGCTACTCCGTTCATAAGCAAAGTTTTACCCAATTGCTGCAATATTACAAAAAATATCGGGACTTGGGCAGCGCTGCAACTGCCACGACGGGCAAAGTGTCGGCCTCATTACTTCCTCACTGGTCCAGCCGGTACAATTGGTATTTCTCTATCACCCGAATCAGCTTATTGGCGTAGTTGGGGTCTGTGGCATAGCCGAGGCGTTTCAGCCCGCGGGCCCAGGCCTTGTAGTCCTTGCCGTACTTCTTCAGCGACTTGTACTTGCCATTGGCCAGCAGCTTGGAATGGGCGCGCCAGCTCTCCCAGGCAGAGCCATAGATCCGGAAAAAATCCTTGTGGTGGTCGTCAGAAAAATTGGAGCAATGCCCTTTCTTGCAGGAACGCGAAAAGCACTTGATGCCAAAGTGGTTGTTGTTGCGCGTTGCCAGCACGCTTGCCCCACCGTCGCTCTCCACCAGCCCCTGGGCCATGGAAATGCTGGCCGGAATGCCAAACTTCTCCATCTCGACCCTCGCCACTTTCTGAAAACGCCGGATATAGGCTTTATACCGCCTGTCTTTTTCCGTATCCCCGGGCTTATCGCCCCAGACATCTGCCGTAGAAGGCGCCTTGCCCTCATCGGGCTCTTCAGGCGGCCGTGAAGCAGGCACGCTCCCATCGCCCGCAGCCGCAGGTACGGCCATGCTCTGTGCAGCATCGCTAAGGTCGCCCCACTGCACCTGCAGCACCACATTCCGCTGGGTAAAGAGATACACCAGCAAAAAAGCCGTAAACAACTTAAACCAGGGTACCCGAATGCGCTTCGGCAACCAAAAAAACCACTTCTGGCGCACGTACTGCCCCAATTGCTCCAGCAAAACCAGCAACTGCGCCCACAAATCCCGGAAATCTGTCTTCCGGCTTTCGCCAAATACCGGCCCGCTCTGCCCGGCCTCCTCCGGCCTCTGCTCGCCGGCCTTCTGCAATTCACAACGCTCAGGGTAATCTTCAAGCAACGTAAAAGGAATTTTCTCTTTCATCATGCAACTGTTTTAAGGGTTTGAAAGGAGGACTTCGGCTTCCGCCAAAGCCTTTTAAAACATTTTGTGTCGCAAAGTTAAACATTTTGTTTGAATTGCAGCGCGCTTTTTCAACAAATTGTTGATTTTTTTTGAGGGTGGAAGCGGTGGAAGCGGTGGAAGCGGTGGAAGCGGTGAAAGCGGTGAAAGCGGTGAAAGCGGTGAAAGCGGAGGA
>JALVES010000011.1 GCA_027030635.1 Saprospiraceae bacterium
TCCCCCGAAAGGCTGTACACGCATAGATGGTATTTGCCGGAAGGCAGCGTGCTTATATCTATATAGAAGGTACCCGTCTTTCCACCTGGCTGCATTTGGCGAAAGCCCGATAAGCGGCCCTGCTCGTCAAAAAGGCGGGCTGTTGAGAACATTTCGCCTTTGCCTTTCGGCAAATGGGGGACAGTGATGAAGACTTGTTCACTCGCCGGATTGGGGTAGGTGTGCAGTGTCTGGAATTTGGCGAAAGCCGGAATCTCCTGCACAGAGGTGATGATGCTTACGTCGGGATCTACTTCGATTTGGCCATTGGTGGTGCTGCCTTCCAGTACCTCCAGCGTCTGGCCGGAGCTTTGATCGTAGAGGCGGTCCTGGTGGCCCGTGGGCCAGGTGATGAGGATGGAGTCGGCGCTGCTGTTGGCGCCCAGCCCGAAGATGAGGGTCTCGGAGTTTTGGCCGAGGAAACCGATGCCGCAGTGGGTGTATTTCATCTGATACTGCCCGCCGGCCCATAGTTCGATGCGGCTGCCGATGCCGTCGCGGTTGCTGAGTACGCCCTCGAGACGGATTTTAATCCAGTGGTTGTTGCCTCCGCTGTTTTGCCAGAGCTGGGAGTTGTAGGGAGCGGTGTTGACGACCATCATGTCGGGGTAGCCGTCGTTGTTGAAATCTCCTGTGGCATTGTTGAAACTGGTAACGGTGTCGCCCTCAAAACCCGCATCGGGCTGGGAGAAAGTGCCGTCGCCTTCGTTTTCAAAGAAGGTGGAGGTAACGGGGTCGCTGCCTGCAAACATGCCACATACGTAGAGGTCTTCGTCGCCGTCGTTGTCTGCATCGAAGAAGAGCGAACCCCAACTGGTTTGATAGAGCGCTACGCCGGCTTCGGCAGCGACTTCCTCGAAGGTCTCGTCTCCGAGGTTGTGCAGCAGGGCATTGCCCGCGGGCGTGTTGGAGACGTAGATGTCCTGATAGCCGTCCCGGTCGTAATCACCGACGGCCACGCACATGGCATTGAGCGCCACGCCTGCGCCGGAGCTCTGGCTGAGGTCGCTGAAAGTGCCGTCTCCGTTGTTGCGCAGCAGGGTGTTGCCTTTCGTTTTGTCGTGAGAGGTGTAGATGTCGGGCCAGCGGTCGTTGTTGAAATCGAGGAAGGCCGAGCAAAATTGAAGTTTGTGGGGGTCGTCGGCTCCGGCACTGAGGGCGACGTCTTCGAAGGTGCCGTCGGCCTTGTTCATGAGCAGGTAGTGGCGGCTGTAGGTAGTGTCATTGCCCATGCGACTGCCGAAATAGAGGTCAATCCAGCCGTCGCGGTTGAAGTCGCCCCAGCAGGCTCCGTAAGTGTTGAGCCCGTCATCGGGCATACCGGCCTGGTTGCTTACGTCTTCCATGTAGAGCGTGTTGTCACCGGTGTTTTCAAACAGATAGTTTTGTCCCTCAAAGATGGCGAGGAAGAGGTCTTTGTCTCCGTCGTTGTCGTAGTCGGCCCAGAGGATTTGCTTGACGGGTTGAGAGATGCCTTGCGGCAAAAGGGAAAGCTCGACAAAGCCGCTACCGGTGTTCCTGAAAAAGCGGGGGCCATCCTCTTCGGTGGCGAGAGAGAGGTCGTCGAGGCCGTCGCCGTTGAAATCGCAAAAGCTGACGCCGCCGCCTGCAATCCCTGTGCCGTAGCTGTGCTCTATGCCGAGCGTTTCAGCTACGTTTTGGTATGTGATTTGGGCTTGAGCAGTAAAGGCAGCCCGTAGCAAAATGAGAAAAAGTAAAGTTCGTTTCATCTGCATTTCTTTGAGTGTTTGTGATTTTATTCTTCTTCTTCGGACTTTGCACTCCAGGAAATGGTGTAGTGGTAGCCCTGAGATGCAGCCGGAGTTTGGGGCTTGCCGGCAGTATAGGCGTATTGAACGCGTTGAACATTTTGAGCAGCAGCCTTGGGGAGTCGGAAGTGGATGTTGAGTTTTTTGTGGAAGTGCATCCTCACTTTTTGATGGCTTGCCGGAGGCGGTACCGTGAAGCGCAGCATTTTAACGACTCTGATGGCCTCTTCATCGCAGCCATAGCCCAGGCTTTTGATGATTCCGACTTTTCGGACGAGGCCCGAGTGGTCTATGGTGAGGCGCAACTGTACGGTGCCTTCGATGCCTGCTTTCCGGGCCTGGTCGGGATAGCGCAGCTCCTTTTTGATGAAGGCGCGCAGGGAACTCCTTCCGCCCGGGTAGAAGGCTTTTTTTAGGAAGTGTTTGTCCTTTTTGTGCTTTTGCATGGCTCAAAAATAGAAAATTTAATCGCAATTTGAGCGGCGTAAGCCGTCCGAATCACTTCAGGCGCAGCGAACTGAAATGCCTTACAGTTGTTTTATAAATAGCTTGAGCACCCGTATGAAGAGAGACACTTTCATCAGCTATCTGCGAGACGAGAAGAGGTATTCGCCCCATACCATAGCGGCTTATGTACGGGATGTGAGTTTTTTTGAGACTTTCCTTCAGGAACAGTATGAGTTGGATGATTTGGCGAAAGCCACGGCCCTGCATTTGCGTTCGTGGCTGGTGGCCGGTTTGGAAGAGGGCTTGTCTGTTCGCAGCATACGCAGGAGGTTTTCCTCCCTGCGTGCCTGGTACAGGCTGATGAAGCGTCTTGGCGAGATTGAGAGCGACCCTCTTCAACGGGTGGTGCTTCCCAAAGAAGGCAGGAAATTGCCGGCTTACCTGCGGGCGGGAGAAGTGGCGCGCCTGTTGGAAGCGGATTGGAAGCAGACAGACAGCTATGGCGCTATGCGGGATTACACCATTTTGTTTTTGCTGGCCAATCTGGGCTTAAGGCGTTCGGAGATTTTGCAATTGCGCCGGGCCGATGTGGATTTGCAGGGGCGCTTAGTGCGCATTCGCGGTAAGGGCGGCAAGCAGCGTTTGCTGCCTTTGTTGCCGGCCTGGGTGGAAGTTCTGGAACATTATTTGCGTCTTTTTGAGGAGGCTTTTGGCAGGCGGGATGACGGGCTGTTTTTCTTGTTGGATTCGGGCAAGCCCTTGTATGCCAAATATGTGTATCGCCTGGTGCGCAGGAGTGTGGGGGCGGTGAGCAGTGCTGAAAAGCGGAGCCCGCACGTGTTGAGGCATTCTTTTGCCACGCATTTGCTGCATGAGGGCGCCGATTTGAATGCCGTGAAAGAGTTGCTCGGCCACAGCAGCCTGGCTGCTACGCAGGTTTACACCCACCATTCGATCAAGCGATTGAAGGAGGTGTATGCCAAAGCGCATCCCAAGAGCCGGCGCGAATGAAACTTTTTGTTCACTTTTTAATTCTTGAAGTATGAAGATTATGACGGATTCCATCCATTTCAAGGCCGATCAAAAGTTGTTGGACTTTATTGATGAGAAGGTCGGGAAGTTGGAGAAGTTTTATGATCGCATCGTAGATGCCGAAGTGAAGTTGAAGTTGGAAAATACCGGCCAGGTGAGGGATAAAATCGTAGAGCTGAAAGTGCATGTGCCCAGGGAGACGCTCTTTGCCAGTGAGAGCCATAAGACCTTTGAAGTGGCTGTGGAGCAGGCTGTCAAGCAGATGCTCAGGCAGTTGAAAAAGTACAAGGAGAAGCTGCGCTCATAGGGCTAAAAATTTTTTTTCAAAAAAGTTTTTCAGTTAAGAAGGAAAGTTGTATCTTTGCCCCGCTTTTTGAGGGAGAGGAAGCTTTCCTTCTTGAGAAAGGCGGGTTGCCAGTGTAGCTCAGTTGGCCAGAGCAGCTGATTTGTAATCAGCGGGTCGGGGGTTCGAATCCCTCCACTGGCTCGGGAGAGCCGGCTGAAGGGAAGCTTCACGCTGGCGAACGAAAGCGCTTTATGATTTTGCCTTTCGGCAAATGAGGGCGATGGATGACATGTTGTATGGGGGCGCGCCGGAGTGGGAGAGCCGGGCCAGACTGTAAATCTGGTGACTACGTCTGAATAGGTTCGAATCCTATCGCCCCCACATTTTGGCCGTTTTGCTTTATGGCAGGCGGGCTGTAAGCGGGTGTAGCTCAGTTGGTAGAGCATCAGCCTTCCAAGCTGAGGGTCGCGAGTTCGAGTCTCGTCGCCCGCTCCAAAAGACGGATGAAGAGCGCTATGGATTTGAGAGAAAAATCAAAAGCCAATGTAGCTCAGTGGTAGAGCACTTCCATGGTAAGGAAGGGGTCGGGGGTTCAAATCCCTTCATTGGCTCTACGGCGAAAGTTCTTAAGGCTTCGTTTTTTTACTTACTAATTTTTTAAAACCTTTTACAGATGGCTAAGGAAACATTTGAAAGGAATAAACCGCACCTTAATGTGGGAACGATTGGTCACGTTGACCACGGTAAGACCACGCTGACAGCGGCCATCACATACGTTTTGTCTCAGGATGGTCTTGCCCAAAAAATGGACTATGATGCGATTGACGCTGCTCCCGAGGAGAAAGAGCGTGGTATTACGATCAATACTGCTCACGTGGAGTACGAAACGGCAAAGCGCCACTATGCACACGTGGACTGCCCTGGTCACGCCGACTATGTGAAGAACATGGTAACGGGTGCTGCCCAGATGGACGGAGCCATTTTGGTGGTTGCCGCTACGGATGGCCCCATGCCTCAGACGCGCGAGCACATTCTGCTGGCCCGCCAGGTAGGTGTACCCAAGATCGTGGTTTTCATGAATAAAGTAGATCTCGTGGACGATGAGGAGATGCTGGAATTGGTGGAGATGGAGATTCGCGAGCTCTTGGACCAATATGAATTTGACGGCGAGAATGCCAAGATCATTCAGGGTTCGGCTCTGAAGGCTTTGGAAGGCGATCCCGAGGCCATGCAGGCCATCCGCGATTTGATGGATGCCGTGGATGAGGAAATCCCCGAGCCCGAGCGTTTGATTGACAAGCCATTCCTGATGCCTATTGAGGACGTCTTCTCCATCACCGGCCGTGGTACGGTGGCTACGGGCCGTATTGAGCGCGGCGTCATCAACGTCGGCGATCCCGTAGAGATCGTGGGTATGATGAAGCCGGGAGAAAAGCCCCTGACTTCTGTGGTTACGGGTGTGGAGATGTTCCGCAAGCTTCTGGAGCGCGGCGAAGCCGGCGACAACGCGGGTTTACTGTTGCGCGGTATTGACAAAGATGCCATCCGCCGTGGTATGGTGATTTGTGCTCCGGGTTCTGTGAAGCCTCACACGCACTTCAAAGCCGAGGTATATGTCTTGAGCAAAGAGGAAGGCGGTCGCCACAAGCCTTTCTTCAACGGATACCGCCCGCAGTTCTACTTCCGCACCACAGACGTAACCGGAGACATCAAGTTGCCGGATGGTGTGGAGATGGTTATGCCTGGCGATAACGTCTCTATGGAAGTGAAGTTGATCAACCCGATTGCCATGGAGAAAGGTCTTCGCTTTGCTATTCGCGAAGGCGGACGCACCGTTGGTGCCGGTCAGGTAACGGAGATCATCGAGTAATACAGAGGAGCTTCCGGGCCCTTTGGGCTTGTGAATATACGTGAAAAGCTGCAGGCAGGGGCTGCTCGAAAGAGCAAGCCCCTCCTGTGGCAAAATGCAAAGCGTTGCTGCAAGGGGTTAAACCGGAGACCAGGGCGCTCGGCAAATTTGACTTACGGGTATAGCTCAATTGGTAGAGCGACGGTCTCCAAAACCGTAGGCTGGGGGTTCGAGTCCCTCTACCCGTGCCAGCCTGGTTGGGCTATAAAAAACGACTTATGGAAAAGTTCAAATTATACGTCCGCGAAAGCTATGACGAGTTGATGCACAAGGTTACCTGGCCAAGCTGGACGCAGTTGCAAAGCAACACCGTGGCGGTTCTTGTAGCTTCGGCAATCTTAGCTCTCATCATCATGCTGATGGATATGGTTTTCAATTTTGTTATGGAAACCCTTTATCAACTGTAATGACCTTCTTCTCATGTTAGACGAGAAAAATACATCGCCGCAGGAGCAGGAAGAAACTCAGATGCCGGCAGAAGAAAATGCCGGCCTTCCTCAGGAAGACAGCAAGGGCCTGTGGTATCCTTTGCGGGTTATCAGCGGTAAAGAGCGCAAGATCAAAGAGCGCATCGAGCTGGAAGTGCAGCGCTCCGGCTGGTCAGATGCAATCCTGCAGGTGCTGGTGCCTACAGAGAAGGTCTATAAAATTCGCTCGGGCAAAAAGGTCATCATGGAGAGAAACCTTCTGCCCGGATATATTTTGGTACAGGCCGATCCCGATAAGTTTACGGGCGAAATGATACAGACCATTGCCAACATACCCAATGTGATTCACTTCCTCGGAGGAAACAACCCCCAGGCCATGAGGGCTGCAGAAGCCAACCGCCTCCTGGGCCGTGTGGACGAATCGGAGGAAAGTGGCGAAAGTATGCTGGAGCCTTTCATCGTAGGCGAAATGGTCAAAATTATTGACGGGCCTTTCAACGACTTCGTCGGTGAGCTCAAGGAAGTCAATGAAGAGCGCAAAAAATTGAAAGTCGTGGTCAAGATTTTTGGCCGTGGCACAGAAGTGGAGTTGAACTTCATGCAGGTAGAAAAACAAGAGTAAAATTTGCCGAAAGGCCAAGAGAGAAAAAACTCATGGGCTTTCAGGCGTTTTAAAACAGTCATCACATGGCAAAAGAAGTAGAAGGTTTTATCAAGCTTCAGGTGCGCGGTGGCGCTGCCAACCCCGCGCCCCCCGTAGGCCCTGCTCTGGGTGCGAAAGGGGTGAACATCATGGAGTTTTGCAAGCGTTTTAACGCTAAGACGGAAGACCAAAAGGGAAAAGTTCTGCCGGTAGTCATTACGGTGTATAAGGACAAATCCTTTGACTTCATCATCAAAACTCCGCCTGCAGCCGTCCAGTTGATGGAAGCTGCCAAGCTCCAAAAGGGCTCCCCGGAATCCAACCGCACCAAAGTGGGCAGCGTGAGCTGGGATCAGGTGCGTGCCATTGCGGAAAGCAAGATGCCTGACTTGAACTGCTTTACCGTGGAAGCGGGCATGCGCATGATTGCAGGTACGGCCCGCTCTATGGGCATTACCATCTCCGGCACCCCCCCTTGGGCAACGGAAGGCGAAGGGGCCGAGGCCTGATAAAACCAAAAAGGCCGGCAAATGCTGCATCGCAGGTTTTGCCGGCAAAGCGAAGGGAGTTGTATGCTGATATGCTGCAACGTTACGCGTTTTGCGAAAGCACAAGACAAAACGCTATTACCTCACCACTTAACCAACCAAGATGAAAGTATCTAAAAAACGGGCTGCTGCCAACAAAAAAGTAGATTCGGCGAAGCTGTATCCCCTCCCTGAAGCCGCAGCCCTGGTCAAAGAAGTGAATACGGCGAAGTTCGACGCTTCCGTGGATTTGCACGTCCGCCTTGGCGTTGACCCGCGGAAAGCCGATCAGGCTCTGCGCGGTACGCTCGTATTGCCTCATGGGACGGGGAAAACCAAGCGGGTTTTGGTCTTTGCAACACCCGACAAAGAGCAGGAAGCGCTGGATGCCGGCGCCGATTATGTAGGGCTGGACGATCTGATTGAAAAAGTCAAAGGCGGCTGGACGGATTTTGACGTCGTCATCGCTATGCCTCAGGTCATGGCTAAAGTGGGTGGCCTTGGCCGTATCCTCGGCCCCCGCGGCTTGATGCCGAATCCCAAAACGGGAACGGTAACGCCGGATGTGGGCGCTGCCGTGAAGGCCGTGAAAGGCGGTAAAATTTCTTTCCGTGTGGACAAGTACGGCATCATTCACGTGCCTGTCGGTCGCGTTTCTTTCGATGCTGAAAAGCTCAAAGAAAATGCCGAGGAAGTGCTCCACACCATTCAGAAAATCAAGCCGGCTTCTGCCAAGGGCACGTACATGAAGTCTATTACTATGGCAAGTACCATGAGCCCGGGCATTAAGATTGACCCTAAATCCATTAGTTAAAACTAAGGGGCGCCTCGAAGTGTTTGTAAAGAACGCCTTGAATCTCCCCTTTCAAACGATATAAGCGATGACCAGAGCTGAAAAAACCGCGATGATCGAACAGTTGAAGGAGAAATTTGCGAATGCATCTTTCTTTTACTTCACGGATTCCTCCACGCTTACCGTAGAGCAGGTCAATAACCTGCGCCGCAAATTGTTCGAGGCAGGTGTGGAAATGAAAGTCGTTAAAAATACCCTGACGCGCAAAGCCCTCGAAGCCTTAGAGGACTCCAAGGAGGTAGAACCTCTGTACGAGGTCTTGCAAGGGCCTACAGCCGTGATGTTTACGGAAGTGGCCAATGCGCCTGCCCGCGTTATTAAGGAGTTTCGCAAGGAAAGCGAAAAGCCCGTCATCAAAGCTGCTTATATTGACTCGGCCATTTATCTGGGCGATGAGCAACTCGAAATGCTGGCAGCCTTGAAGTCTAAAGAAGAACTGTTGGGTGATTTGCTGGGCTTGCTGCAGTCTCCGATGAAGAACTTGTTGGGAAGTTTGCAATCCGGCGAACAAACCATCATGAATGTACTCAAAGCGCTTGAAGAGCGCGGAGGTGAATAAGATTACCCTTTGCGGTAAGTTTTAGACACCCTTTTGTTTGGCTTCCAAGTTACGCACCATTTTTGGTAACTTTTTAAAACCATTTTGAAAATGGCTGATATTAAAGCACTTGCAGAACAGTTGGTAAACCTGACTGTAAAAGAGGTTTCCGAATTGACGGATTTCCTCAAAGAAGAGTATGGCATTGAGCCTGCAGCTGCGGCTGTAGCTGTTGCTGCCGGCCCCGCCGGTGGTGGCGCTGAAGGCGGCGCTGCAGAAAAGACCGACTTCGATGTCGTTCTCACTTCCGCAGGTAGTGCCAAGCTGAAAGTTGTAAAAGAAGTGAAAACTTTGCTCGGCCTTGGCTTGAAAGAAGCTAAGGAACTCGTTGATGCAGCCCCGACCAATGTGAAGGAAGGTGTGCCCAAAGACGAGGCCGAAAGCATCAAAGCTGCTCTCGAAGCAGTGGGTGCTTCCGTCGAATTGAAGTAATACTTTTTTTACACTCAGCTTAACTCGCGGCATTGGCAAAGAAAAGCCATAGCACATACGACGATTTTGGGGCTTAGTGAGGCTGCTGCCTCACTGGCCCTATTGTCGTCTATGAAGAAGATTCTTTTATTTTAACGTTTATTGCACATGGCAACAGCAAACGGGACTTCCCGCATCAACTTCGGGAAAATAAAACTCCCAAATCAATATCCGGATTTGCTGGAGATTCAATTGAAATCCTTTCAAGAGTTTTTCCAATTAGAAACCACCCTGGAAAACCGGAAAGATGAAGGCCTCTACAAGGTGTTCCAGGAGAATTTCCCCATTTCGGATACCAGGAATATTTTTCTTCTGGAGTTTCTGGATTACTATGTGGACCCTCCCCGCTACAGCATCGAAGAATGCATGCAGCGGGGCCTGACCTATAGTGTGCCTCTCAAAGCGAAGTTGCGTTTGTCGTGTAATGACAAGGAGCACGTGGATTTCGAAACCATTGTGCAAGACGTATTCCTCGGCAACATTCCCTACATGACGCCCAAGGGCACTTTTGTAGTCAATGGTGCCGAGCGCGTTATCGTATCGCAATTGCATCGCTCGCCGGGTGTGTTCTTTAGTCAGAGCTTTCACCCCAACGGCACTAAGATTTACTCCGCCCGTATCATTCCCTTCAAGGGGGCATGGATGGAGTTTGCTTCCGACATCAACAACGTCATGTATGCCTATATAGACCGGAAGAAGAAATTTCCGGTTACGACCCTGCTGAGGGCTATTGGCTATGATACGGACAAGGACATTCTCAGCCTCTTTGGTTTGGCAGATACCATCTCGGTCAACAAAACCAGCCTGAAAAAAGCCATTGGCCGCAAACTGGCCGCCCGCGTGCTGAGAAGCTGGTTTGAAGACTTCGTAGATGAAGATACGGGTGAGACCACTTCCATCGAACGGCACGAGGTCATCCTCGAGCGCGATGAAGTACTCACTGAAGACAACATTGAGTTGATTCTCAACTCTTCTGCAGAGGAGGTCATTCTGCAGCGCGAAGATGTGGATGAGGACTATTCCATCATCTACAACACGCTGCAAAAAGACCAGTCCAGTTCCGAAATGGAAGCTGTGAACTACATCTACCGCCAGCTGCGCGGCACTGAGCCGCCGGATGACGAAACCGCCCGGGGTATCATTGATAAGCTTTTCTTCTCTGAAAAGCGCTACAACCTCGGCGAGGTAGGCCGCTACAAGATCAACCGCAAGCTGGGCCTGGATATACCCATGGAAACCCTGGTACTGACCAAAGAAGACATCATCGTCATCGTCAAGTATCTCGTGCGCCTGATCAACCAAAAAGCGGAGGTAGATGATATTGATCACCTGAGCAACCGCCGGGTGCGCACGGTAGGGGAGCAGTTGTATGCTCAATTCGGTGTAGGTCTGGCACGTATGGCGCGCACCATTCGCGAGCGCATGAACGTGCGCGACAACGAGGTGTTTACGCCCATTGAGCTGATCAATGCCCGCACGCTCTCTTCGGTGATCAACTCCTTCTTCGGCACCAGCCAGTTGTCGCAATTTCTCGATCAGACCAACCCCCTGTCGGAAATCACCCACAAGCGCAGAATCTCTGCCCTCGGTCCGGGCGGTCTGTCTCGCGAGCGTGCAGGCTTTGAGGTGCGCGACGTGCATTACTCTCACTACGGGCGCCTCTGTACCATCGAAACGCCTGAAGGCCCGAATATCGGCCTGATCTCCACCCTTTGCGTACACGCCAAGGTGAACAAAATGGGCTTCCTCGAAACGCCCTATCATCCCGTGAAAAACGGCAAGGTGGATTTGAAAGGAGGTATTCAGTATCTCTCTGCCGAAGGCGAAGACGATAAGCGCATTGCCCAGGCCAATGCTCCTCTCGATGAGAAAGGAGCCTTCCTCTCCGATCGCATTAAGTGCCGTGAGCACGGGGATTTTCCCGTCTTGCCGCCGGAGGAAATTGATTTCATCGACATTGCTCCAAACCAGATCGTAGGCGTTTCGGCTTCTTTGATTCCTTTCCTCGAAAACGACGACGCCAACCGTGCCCTGATGGGCTCCAACATGCAGCGCCAGGCAGTGCCTTTGCTCAAACCCAAATCTCCCATTGTGGGTACAGGTCTGGAAGGCAAGGTCGCCCGCGACAGCCGCATGCTCATCAATGCCGAAGGCGAGGGCGTGGTAGAATACGTGGATGCCACCAAGATCGTCATCCGCTATGACCGCACGGAAGAGGAAAAGCTGGTCTCTTTTGAAGACAACTTCAAGACTTATAACCTCATCAAGTTCCGTCGTACCAACCAGGGTACCTGCATCAACCTGAAGCCCATCGTCCGCAAAGGCGATCGCGTAACTAAGGGGCAGATACTCTGCGACGGCTATGCCACGGAAAAAGGAGAATTGGCGCTCGGCCAAAACCTCAAAGTGGCCTTCATGCCCTGGAAAGGGTTTAACTTCGAAGATGCCATTGTGATTTCCGAACGCGTCGTTCGCGAGGATATCTTTACCTCCCTGCACATCGAAAACTTCGACCTCGATGTACGCGATACCAAGCTGGGTGAAGAGGAACTCACCAACGACATTCCCAACGTCAGCGAAGAGGCCATCAAGGACCTGGATGAAAACGGCATCATCCGCGTAGGCGCCTGGGTGAAAGAGCGCGACATCCTGATCGGTAAGATTACGCCCAAAGGCGAGAGCGATCCCACGCCGGAGGAAAAACTGTTGCGCGCCATCTTTGGCGACAAGGCCGGAGACGTGAAAGATGCTTCTCTGAAAGCACCGCCTTCGACCCAGGGCGTCGTAATTGGAACGCAACTCTTCCTGCGTGCCAAGAAGGACAAATTGCAGAAGGAGCAGGAAAAAGAGTTGTTGCTCAAGCTGGAAACCGAGCATAAAGTGGCTCTCAACGAGCTCAAAACCATTTTGGTAGATAAGCTCTTTACTCTTGTCAAGGGCAAAACTTCCCAGGGCGTGAAAAACACTTATGGAGAAGTATTGGTGCCCAAGGGTACCCGCTTTACGCAGTCCATTTTGCGCAAGCTGGAGTACAATCACATCAATCCCAGCAAGTGGACCACCGACCCGCATATCAACGAGTTGGTGATTCGCCTCTTGCACAACTACAACATCAAGTACAGCGAAGAGCTGGGCCGCTATAACCGCGAGAAGTTTAACATCTCCATCGGTGATGAATTGCCCGCAGGTGTGCTGAAACTGGCTAAGGTATATCTCGCCAAAAAGCGCAAGCTCAAAGTCGGGGACAAGCTCGCCGGCCGCCACGGTAATAAGGGTATCGTTTCTAAAATCGTGCCCGAAGAGGATATGCCTTTCCTCGAAGATGGCACGCCGGTGGATATCGTTCTGAACCCCTTGGGTGTACCCTCGCGGATGAACCTGGGGCAGATTTTCGAGACCGTACTCGGCTGGGCCGGAGAAAAATTGGGCGTTAAATATGCCACGCCGATTTTTGACGGAGCCAAATCTGAGGAAATTGAAGAGCAGATTCAGAAAGCAGGTTTGCCTTCGCTTGGCCAAACGTATTTGTACGATGGTGAGACCGGCGACCGCTTCCATCAGCAGGCAACCGTGGGCGTGATTTACATGCTTAAATTGTCGCACATGGTGGACGATAAGATGCACGCGCGTTCCATTGGTCCGTACTCGCTCATCACTCAGCAGCCGCTCGGCGGTAAAGCGCAGTTTGGTGGCCAGCGCTTTGGTGAGATGGAGGTGTGGGCGCTCGAAGCCTTCGGCGCCGCCAACATGCTTCGCGAATTGCTGACCATCAAGTCCGATGATATGGCCGGTCGCTCGAAAGCTTACGAGGCCATCGTCAAAGGAGACCCGCTGCCCGAGCCCAATATTCCGGAGTCATTCAACGTCCTCATCCATGAGTTGAGAGGCCTGGCTCTGGAAGTGAGCTTTGACTGATTAGACCTACACAAAAGAGCCAAAGATTATGCCTTTTAAAAAAGAACCATCCATTCAGAAGCAAACCTTTAAGAGCATTACGCTGAGCTTATCCTCTCCGGATGAGATTCTGGAACGCTCTTACGGGGAGGTGCTCAAACCGGAGACCATCAACTATCGCTCCTATAAGCCCGAGCGCGACGGCTTGTTTTGTGAGCGCATTTTTGGCCCGGTGAAGGACTATGAGTGCTATTGTGGCAAATACAAGCGTATTCGCTATAAAGGCATTGTTTGCGACCGCTGCGGTGTGGAAGTAACGGAGAAGAAAGTGCGTCGCGAGCGCATGGGACATATCAAGCTGGTCGTACCGGTGGTACACATCTGGTTCTTCCGCTCACTGCCCAATAAAATCGGCCACCTGCTCGGCTTGTCTTCCAAGAAACTGGAGACGGTGATCTATTACGAGCGCTATGCCGTAATTCAGCCGGGAGTGTTGGAAGACCGCTTCAACTATCTGGATCTGCTGACGGAAGAGGAATACATGGAGGCCCTGGAGATGTTGCCGCCCGACAACCAGAAGTTGGACGACAGCGACCCCAACAAATTCATCGCGAAAATGGGAGCGGAAGCCATTCGCGATTTGTTGGCCGGGCTGGACTTGGATCAGCTCTCTTATGATCTGCGCCACAAGGCTGCTACAGAAACGGCTCAGCAACGCAAATCTGAGGCCTTAAAGCGCCTGCGCGTTGTAGAGTTGTTCCGCGATGGCCAGACGCGCGTGGAAAATCGCCCCGAATGGACGATCATCCAATACCTGCCGGTCATTCCGCCGGAGTTGCGTCCGTTGGTGCCTCTGGATGGTGGCCGCTTTGCCAGCTCCGACCTCAATGACCTGTATCGCCGCGTCATCATTCGCAACAACCGCCTGAAGCGTTTGCTCGAGATCAAGGCGCCGGAGGTTATCCTGCGCAATGAAAAGCGAATGCTGCAGGAGGCTGTGGATTCGCTCTTCGACAACTCCCGCAAATCCAATGCCGTGAAAGGCGAGGGAGGGCGTGCTCTTAAATCGCTCAGCGATATTCTCAAAGGAAAGCAGGGACGTTTCCGCCAGAACCTTCTCGGTAAGCGGGTGGACTATTCCGGCCGTTCGGTCATCGTGGTGGGGCCAAACCTGAAGCTGCACCAATGCGGTTTGCCGAAAGGCATGGCTTCCGAGCTCTTCAAGCCCTTTATCATCCGCAAGTTGGTGGAACGGGGCGTGGTGAAAACCGTTAAATCGGCCAAGAAACTGGTGGATCGCAAAGACCCCATGATTTGGGACATCCTCGAGAACATCCTCAAAGGGCATCCCATCCTGCTCAACCGTGCTCCGACGCTGCACCGCTTGTCCATTCAGGCTTTCCAGCCGAAACTCATCGAGGGCAAGGCCATACAACTGCATCCGCTGGTATGTAGCGCCTTCAATGCCGACTTTGACGGCGACCAAATGGCCGTACACGTACCCCTTTCGCAGGCTGCTATTTTGGAAGCCCAGGTGTTGATGTTGTCTTCCCACAACATGCTCAATCCCCAAAACGGCGAGCCGGTAACGGTGCCCTCTCAGGATATGGTGTTGGGCCTGTACTACATCACCAAAGTGGGCAACGACCAACAGGCGAAAAAGAACAAAAAGAAGGCCAAATATCCGGTCAAAACCTTTTACTCCGAAGAAGAGGTGCTCATCGCCTACAACGAGGGGCAAATTACGCTGCACGAATTGATCCAGGTGCGCGTGAATGTGGAGGATGCAGAAGGAAAGATGGTCAAAAAACGCGTAGAAACCACTGCCGGTCGCGTCATCTTTAACCAGGCTGTACCCAAAAACATGCCTTTTGTGAATGAGCTGATGACGAAGAAAAAGCTCAAAAAGGTGATCGCCAATGTTTTGAGCCGCACCAACTTTGTGGAAACGGCAAAATTCCTCGACGACATCAAAGAGCTCGGTTTCGTATGGGCCTTCAAAGGCGGTTTGTCCTTTAATCTCGGCGACCTGATCGTGCCGACGATCAAGCAAAAAACCATAGAGGAAGCCCAGGCCGAAGTGGAAGAAGTCTGGGAAAACTACAATACGGGTTTCATCACGTACAATGAGCGCTATAACCAGATCATTGACAAATGGACCTATGCCGACCAAAAGATTACCGACAACCTCATGAAAGAGTTGGCCGAGCACAAAAACGGCTTCAATTCGGTATTCATGATGCTCGACTCGGGAGCCCGTGGTTCTAAATCGCAGATCAAGCAGTTGTGCGGTTTGCGTGGCTTGATGGCCAAGCCCCGTAAATCGGGGGATACGGGTGCCGCCATTATCGAAAACCCCATCCTTTCCAATTTTGTGGACGGCCTGTCGGTATTGGAATACTTCATCTCCACCCACGGTGCCCGTAAGGGTCTGGCGGATACGGCTTTGAAAACGGCCGATGCCGGTTATCTGACACGTCGTTTGGTAGATGTGGCTCAGGACGTGGTGATCACCGAAAGAGATTGCCACACACTGCGCGGCATAGAAACCCGGGAGTTCAAAGAAAATGACAAAGTCATTGAGCTTTTGTCTGATCGAATTGCCGGTCGCTATACCCTGTATGACATCCACCATCCGGTAACGGAGGAATTGATTCTTGCAGCAGGCGAGTACATAGATGACGATAAAGCTGCCTACATCGAAAAGGTGGGTGTGGAAAGCGTAACCATTCGTTCCGTACTGACTTGTGAGGCTCGTCGTGGTGTATGCGCCAAGTGCTATGGCAAAAACCTGGCTACTAACCGCATTGCCGAAGAGGGCGATGCCGTGGGCATCATGGCCGCTCAGTCCATCGGTGAGCCGGGAACGCAGTTGACGCTGCGTACCTTCCACATTGGTGGTATCGCATCACTGTCGAAGACTGAGTCGGAAATCGTCTCCAAGTTTGAAGGTGTATTGGAGTTTGACAACATCAAGGTAACCATTTACCAGGATGACTCCGGTGCCAAGCAGCAGGTCGTTCTTTCCCGGACGGGGGAGATTCGCATCAAAGACAAGGAGAGCGGGAAGGTTTTTGTTACGCATCACATCCCCTATGGCGCCATCCTTTATGTGAAGGATAAGCAGAAAGTGAAGAAAGGCGACATCATTTGCGAATGGGACCCCTTCAACGCTGTCATTGTTTCAGAAGTAGGGGGTACCATTTCCTATGAAAACATTGAGGAGGGCATCACCTACCGCATTGAGCAGGATGACCAGACGGGCTACCAGGAGAAGGTTATCATAGAGACGCGCGCCCGCCGCATCATTCCCTCCATCAAGATATTGAACGATAAAGGAGAGGAGGTGAAGAGCTACAACATCCCCGTAGGTGCTCACCTCGTTGTGAACGACGGGCAGAAGATCAGCGCCGGTGAGCGCATTGCCAAGATACCGCGCACGATGGGTAAATTGCAGGACATTACCGGTGGTTTGCCGAGGGTTACCGAGCTGTTTGAGGCCCGCAACCCGGCCAATCCCGCTGTGGTCTCCGAGATAGACGGCATCGTCAGCTTTGGCAAGATCAAGCGTGGCAATCGCGAGGTGATCATCACGGGCAGGGACGGTCAGAAGCGCAAGTACCTCATCAGCCTGTCTAAGCACATCCTGGTGCAGGAAGGCGACTTTGTGCGTGCCGGCACACCTCTTTCAGATGGTGCTATTTCACCCCGCGATATCCTGGCCATCAAGGGCATCTTTGCCGTACAGGAATACCTGGTGAATGGCGTGCAGGAAGTCTATCGCTCGCAGGGCATTCGCATCAACAACAAACACATCGAAGTGATCGTGCGCCAGATGATGCGCCGCGTCGAAATTGTGGACCCGGGCGATACCCGCTTCCTCGAAGGCGAGGCCATTGATAAGTACGACTTCATGGAAGAAAACGACCGCATTTACGACAAAAAAGTCGTTACGGATGCAGGAGACTCCACCGTGCTCAAGCCCGGGCAGTTGGTTTCTCTGCGCGAGTTGCGGGAGGAAAACTCCAGGCTCAAGCGCGAAGACAAAAAACCGGTGGAATACCGCGATGCCGTTCCGGCGACCTCCAGTCCCTTGTTGCAGGGTCTTACCCGCTCTTCCCTCGGCGTGCAAAGCTGGATTTCGGCGGCTTCCTTCCAGGAGACGACCAAGGTGCTCAGTACGGCAGCCATTGGCGCAAAACGCGATGAGCTGCTGGGCCTGAAGGAAAACGTTATCGTCGGTAAGAAGATACCCGCCGGTACGGGCCTGAGAAAATACGAGAAGTTATTGGTGATGAGCATGGAAGACCACAAGCGCGATGAAGAACGCAGAGCGCTGGAATCGGCCATGCAACAAGAACCGGAAGATTAAGCTGTAACGGGCTGAGCGCCGCGGCGCTCAGCCCGCCCTTTTGCTTCTTGTGCTTATGAAAAAGCTGCTGCTTTTACTCTGCCTGATAGCTGCTTTTGATCTGACTGCCCAAAGCAGCAACACCTATCCCAATCTTCAATACGATGCGGCCATCTGGAAAGAGGTGCCCAAAGTCGTGCTGAAATACCTGAATGCCAATCTCCCCGCAGCCTCAGCCGTCGCCCGTGAAACGGGCATGCCCGTTGACCTCCTGCTTTGTGCAGCCGCTTTGGAATCGGGCTGGGGCCGCAGTGAGCTGACCCTCCGGGCCAACAATCATTTCGGCATTAAAAACCCCTACGAAGACGGCCCCTCTTATTGCATGATGCACAAGGACTTTATCCCGGGCGAGGGGCCTGTGATGAGTTATACCTGTTTTAAAAAATATGCTTCTGCTTACGAGAGTTTTCTCGATTACGTAGAGCATCTCCAGACGCGTGGCTGCTATCTGGATATCAACCAATACGCTTCACCTG
This sequence comes from Saprospiraceae bacterium, assembly GCA_027030635.1. Lineage (GTDB taxonomy): Bacteria > Bacteroidota > Bacteroidia > Chitinophagales > Saprospiraceae > WGBN01. The sequence continues at coordinate 17,784 of JALVES010000011.1, forward strand.
TTTTTGAAGATTGGGTGCAAGTGGTTGTGGATTGCGGCTATGCCACAGACCCCCTGTATGGCGAAAAACTTTTGCGCATCAGGAAGCAGTATTACTTCGATTTCCTCATCGGGCCGCAATGGCGTTGACACAATTGATTCTCCATGCCAAAGATAGCGATCATCATGGGCTCTAAATCCGACTGGCCGGTTATGCAGGCAGCTGCGGAAATACTGGACGAGTTGGGTTTGGACTATGAACGCGCTGTGGTTTCGGCTCACCGGACGCCCGAGTACATGATGGAATATGCCCGCAAGGCCGAGGAGCGCGGCATTGCTGTCATCATAGCAGGCGCCGGAGGAGCAGCCCACTTGCCGGGCATGGTTGCATCGCTCACCCCTTTGCCCGTCATAGGCGTGCCGGTCAAATCCTCCAATTCCATAGATGGCTGGGATTCCATACTCTCTATTTTGCAAATGCCCGGTGGTGTACCCGTCGCTACGGTAGCCCTGAATGGCGCCAAAAATGCAGGCCTGCTGGCAGCACGTATTCTCGGCGCTCAGGATGAAAGCATCCGCAGAAAAATGGCGGATTACCAAAAAAAAATGCGCGACCGGGTTTTGAACACGGGCTTTGAGGAGTGATTAAAGCAGTTTGGGTGGCAAGAGCAGCCCAAACTGCTTTAATCCGTATATTTGCATAAGGCCGGGCCGTTTGACCCCGGGAAAACTACGCCGTCCTTATGAAAAAACTTATCTGCCGCC
>JALVES010000012.1 GCA_027030635.1 Saprospiraceae bacterium
AAATCTGCAAGGCGGATGATGCCCATGCCAAAATTTACGAGTGTCCAGTCGTTTGATGCGGGAGAGCTGGTCGTTACTACGCCCACATTGGAGAGGCGCATTTTGTTGTTGTGATTGATGTAGGAGGAGTTTTCGTCCGGATTGCCGCCTTGCAGCTGAGATTCGGTGGTGGCGCTGAGCCATTTGGGGCTGATGGTAAATTCAGAACGCCTGAAGGATGCCAGTCCGGCGGGATTGGAGTAGATGGTGGTGTAGTCTGCGCCAAAGGCCCCGATAGCGCCGCCGACGCCTATGGTGCGGGCCGTGCCCTGGGGGGTGAAGATGGAGTTGCGGAGGGCTTCGTAGGCAGTCTGGGCTGTGCTTGTGAAGGCCCAGGACATAAGTATGGCAATGAAAATTCGGGTTTTCATGGTACAACTGTCTATTTAGACATTTGGCCGGTACGAGTGCATCGTACCGGCCAAATGGGTTTGGTAAAGATTAGTGATGTCTGCGCGAGCTGTTGCCGGAGCGCGAGCGTGAGCTGCCGGAGGAGCGTGAAGAAGAGCGCGAGCCTCCGCTGCGTGCGCTTCCCGAGGAGTGGGAAGAGCGTGAACTTCCGCTGCGTGCGCTACCCGAGGGGCGGGAAGAGCGCGAGCTGCTTCCGCTGCGAGCGCTGCCCGAAGAGTGGTACGAACGTCCACTGCGAGCGCTGCCTGAAGAGCGGGAAGAGCGATAGTTTCCCGAAGAGCGGGAAGCGCGTGAGTTGTTTCCTCCGCTACGGGCGCTTTGGGGAGCTCGATTGTCGTGGCGACGGGTGTTGTGTCGCGGTTGGTTATTGCGTGGCGTAGCGGGTTGTGTGCGCCGGGGTGTTGTGTTACCTCGTGCCCGTTGAGGTTCTGTGCGCGTGGGGCTTGTGTTGCTTCGCGCGGGTTGTGTGCGTACAGGCTCTTGCGGACGTGTACGGGTGTCGGGCATAGGTTGTTTGCGCACTTCGCGGGTGTTTACTCTGTCTGTATTTTCTGCAGGAGCTGTTTGTCTGCGATCGTCGGGCGCTGTGGGGCGGATGCCATCGGTGTTGTTGCGCTCGGTGGGGGCTGTGCGTCTGCGTTCGGCCGTGCTGACCGGTGTGAGGGAAGAACCTCCGGTAAGGGGGTCTTCCTGTACGGCATTGCGGCGAACGGGCGGGCGCGGCTCCTTGCTGCTGCCTTTGTGGCGCGCGCCGTAATAGTAGTTGTTGTTGGTTACGTAGGTATTGCCATTGCCCCAGGAAGGCGGGTAGTAATAGTTGTTGTAGTAATAGTTGCCGTAGTAGGGGTCGTAGTAGTTGCCCCATCCCCAACTGTTGCAGCCGCCATAGTAAGTGGGGCCGCCGAAGTAATAGTAGTTGTAGCTGGTGTAGTAGCCACCCCAGCCCCAAGTGTTGTAGTACCAGGGGCGGTGCCACCTGTGCCAGCGCCTCCAGGAGCGGTAGGACCAGTAGTCGTCATAAATCAGTATGGTGATGCCGGGCGAGAAGACAAAGGGGTCGTAGTAATAGGCATCTACATAGTAGGGATCGTAGTAGCTAAAACCGTACACGGGTCTGTGGAAGCGCTTGATGCGGGAGGTGTAATAGTAGCCGTTGTAGTCTTCGATGTACTCGTACTCATCGTCGTCATAGCCATAGGCCGTTTCTCCCTGCGTTTCGTCTGAGTTGTAATAGTTGTTGATGTAGGTATCTCCACTACCGGTAACGATGACCGTGCTGCCCCCGTCGGTGGCGGGGTCGTAGTAGAGGTCGTCGTATTCCTGAGCCGTGGCCACATTTGCCGAAAGGCTACAGAAAAAGAGCGCTGTTAGAAGAAGTATATTTTTCATGGTGGTGCATTTTGCTGGTTATCGTCAAACTCCCTGTCATTTATTTAACCCCGAAATTACTACTTTTGTGCTTCTTTTGATGTTAAAAGCGACTTAAAGTTGTATGTGGAGGTTGTTAAAGTTTTCCTAAGTTTTCATTTTGGGGCTTTGAAAGCCTGAAAACAGGGGGTTTGGCGGCCTTTTCTACTTTAAAAACGACAGAATCATGGCAAAAGTTAAGCGTGAAATTACGCCTCGTTCGGAGGATTATTCGAAGTGGTATATAGATGTGGTGAAGAAAGCGGGTTTGGCGGACCACTCGGCAGTGCGGGGCTGTATGGTGATTAAGCCGAATGGGTATGCCATTTGGGAGCGCATGAAGGATGAGTTGGACCGGATGTTTAAGGAGACGGGACACGTGAATGCTTATTTTCCGCTCTTCATTCCGAAGTCGTTTTTCAGCAAGGAGGCCGACCACGTGGAGGGCTTTGCGAAGGAGTGTGCTGTGGTTACGCATTATCGCCTGCGGAATAAGGCTGACGGCAGCGGTATTGAAGTGGATCCGGAGGCGCGTTTGGAGGAGGAGCTGATTGTGCGGCCGACTTCGGAGACCATTATATGGGATACTTACCGGGACTGGGTGCAGTCGTATCGGGATTTACCCCTGTTGATCAATCAGTGGGCGAATGTGGTTCGTTGGGAGATGCGCACGCGTTTGTTTTTGCGCACGGCGGAGTTTCTGTGGCAGGAGGGGCACACGGCTCATGCGACGAGGCAGGAGGCCGAGGAAGAGGCTTTGCGCATGCAGGAGGTGTATGCGACTTTTGCGGAGGAGTTCATGGCCATGCCGGTTTTGCGGGGCGTGAAGACGGAGCACGAGCGCTTTGCAGGGGCGGAAGAGACCTATACCATTGAGGCTCTGATGCAGGACGGCAAGGCCTTGCAGGCGGGTACTTCGCACTTCCTCGGGCAGAATTTTGCGAAAGCATTTGACGTCAAATTTTTGAATAAGGAAAACAAAGAGGAATACGTGTGGGCGACTTCCTGGGGCGTTTCTACCCGTTTGGTGGGTGGCCTGATCATGACGCATTCCGACGATCACGGTCTGGTGCTGCCGCCCCGTCTGGCGCGCATACAGGTGGTGATTGTGCCCATTCCGAAGCCGCTGCCGGAAATTGCGGAGGTGGCCCAAAAAATCATGGCAGATTTGAAGGCGCTGGGTATAGGTGTGAAATACGATGACGATGACAGCAAGCGCACGGGCTTTAAGTTTGCCCAACACGAATTGGAGGGCGTGCCGGTGCGCATCGGCATTGGCATGAGAGACCTGGAGAAAGGCGAGGTGGAAGTAGCCCGCCGTGACACTTTCGAGAAAGTTTCCATGCCGCTTGCAGGTCTGCCCGAGCGCATTCAACAGTTGCTGGAGGACATTCAGAGCAACCTCTTCCGGCGTGCGCTGAAGTTCCGCGATGAGCACATCACGAAGGTGGATGATTTTGAGACTTTCAAAGAAGTGTTGGAAGACAAAGGAGGCTTCCTGCTCGCTCACTGGGATGGCACCACCGAAACGGAAAAGCGCATTTCGGAGCTGACGAAGGCGACGATTCGCTGCATCCTTTTGGATGGGGAAGAAGAGGAAGGTAAGTGCGTGCTTACGGGTAAGCCTTCTAAGAGGAGGGTGGTTTTTGCTAAGGCGTATTGAGGTTGGGGGGTAGTGTTTAGTGTTTAGTGTTTAGCGTTTAGCGTTGGGGGTGGTTGAATCGGTTGAATCGGGGGGGGACTGTTGTCGGTTGTCGGTTGTCGGTTGTCGGGGCGTTGGTTTATTGTTTGTTGTATGTCGTGTGTCGTGTATCGTTGAGCGTTTAGTGTTTAGTGTTTAGTGTTGTGGATTGGTGAAATCGGGGGAATCGATGAAATCGGGAAATAAAAATCTGTGTAATCCCATAATCCGTGTAATCTGTGATTCTGACGATGGAGGGTGGAATCGGTGAAATTGGGTAAATCGGTGGAAGCGGCCTAATTGGTGGAAGCGGGACTCAATCTGTGTGATCTGTGTAATCTGTGATTCTGACGATGAGCGTGACGGGGCGTAACGAACGTAGCCGGAAGGTGGTTTAGTGGGTTTCTTCTTCATAGGTGCGTACAGAATACGGAGGGGTTCTATAGAGCGCCAGTTCGTAATCAATGGGTTGTTTGTCTTTTGTGGCGAGCCAGGGGACCTCTTTGTGGGAGTATTCGCTGATGGCTTTGGCAGACCAGTTTGAAAATTGGTCTATGACTTCTTTTTCTGCTCAATCCTTTCCTTAAGGAAGCCCTACCTCACCACCATGAGTTTTATGACTTCAGGTTCCTGTTCGCCTATGGTGAGGAAGAGGAAGTAGGTGCCTTCGGCGATGTTGGGTGGGCTGATGTCTATGTACGTTTGGCCGTCTAAGGTTTCGAGGCCTTCCCAGATGCGTCGGCCCTGGGTGTCGTAGAGGACGTATTGGACGGGGCCGTTTACGGCATCGGTAAAGCTGATGGTGAAGCTTTGGGCAAAGGGGTTGGGGAAGGCGAGGTAGGTTCGAAGGTCTTCGATGCGCCGGCGGATGACTTTGACGGGGGTGTAGAACTCTTCGTAGAGGCCGGATTCTTCGTTTTCGCTGATGACGCGCAGTCGGAAGTAGTAGAGGTCGCGCTGTGCGAGCAGTTCATATTCGTAGGACTGGGGTGCGGAGGTCAGTCCGCCTGTGGCGGGGATGACTTCTACTTCTTCGAAATCTTTTCCGTTGATGGAGCGCTCTACGTGGAATTCCTTGCAGTAGTACTCGGGCTGGGTGGTCCAGGTGAGGGTGGCGGAGGCTTCGTTGTAGGCGGCATCCCAGAGGGTTACGATGGTGTGGAGTTCGCCGAGGGTGGCGGAGATTTCTATGTCGTCTATGACGATGCCGTTGTATTGCACGGAATTGTCGGATTTGAAGACGAAACGGAAGGCCACTTTTCCTTTGCCACCGAGTTCGCTGATGTTGAGGCTGTAGCGGGTGAAGTAGGGGTCTTCGCCGGAGAAGTAGCGGGAGCCCTGGGGGAAGGCGCCTGCATTGCCGAGGTTGGTGTTGTGGGTGTTGTACCAGTTTTCGGAGACGTCGTTTCCGAGGGGCTGCCAGGTGTCGGAGCCTTCTGTGAGGTATTCTACGCGGAAGCCGTCGAAGCCTCCCTGGGTGCGCCATTTGCCCCAGAAGCTGAATTCGTAGAGGCCTTCTTCGGAGAAGTCGAAGAGCGGCAGATAGAAGTAGGCTTCGGTATTGGGTTGGTAGAATTCCTGGTCGGGAGCGAGCACGATGGCATAGTCGCCGCTGTGGGTGCCGTCTTTGTAGAGGAAATCCGAGCTGCCGCGCACGAATTCGGAGCCGGATACGGAGTACATGCCGTATTGTTCGGTGAAGCCTTCGATATCGCCGCCGTATTCCGGTTCATCGGGGAGATAGGGGATGGAGTGTTCGGGCAGGATTTTGATTTCTTTGGTTTCGGTCAGGTTGCCGTTGATGGTGAGGGATATTTGGTAGGTGCCCACATCGGTATAAGTGTGCCAGACATTAGCTTCTGTGGAGGTGCTGCCATCGCCGAAGTCCCAGGCATAGGAATCTGCATTCAGGGAGGCTTCTCCCACGAAGTGGAGGGGCATGTTGGCATAGTGGATGAGCGGCACTTCTATGCGCGGCGTGGGTGGGGAGAAGACATCGGTGGTGAAAAAGCCGCGTCCGTGGGTGGCGGCGAGGACGATGTTGTCGGAGGTGCGCCAGCGCAGCATATCAGTGCGCACGAGGGGCATGCCGTGGTCGGGCATGGGGGGCACCCAGACGGTATTGGCCCCGTCGAGCAGGGCGGTGGTCCACACACCCAATTCGGTGGCGATCATGGCTTGCTGGGGGTTGTTGGGGTTGAACATTCCCCAGCGCACGGGCATATCGGGCAGGTTGCCTTCGACATTGGTCCAGCTTTGGCCGCCATCGGTGGTTTCCTGGACGTTGTACACCAGGCCGTAGTTGGAGAAAGTTACGAGTATGTGGTCGGGATTGCCCTGTTCGATGGCTATGGAAGAAATGGTTCCTACAGAAGAGAGGATGACTTCTACTTCTACGCTGCTACCCTGGTCGGCATTGTCCACGCGAATGACTTTTCCGGGGCTAAAGGAGCCGAAGTACACGCGGTTGGGGACATTGGGGTCCACTGTGATGGCGGAGATGTCGAAACCGGTGAGGTTGGCGTCAAAGCTGACGAGTTCTTTCGGGCCTGAGGGGATGTGCCAGCGATAGAAGTCGCCGTCGAAGGTTTGGGAATAGAGGATGTTGCTCTCATCGTCGTAATCGGAGGGGCAGTTGAAGTAGCCGTTGAAGCTCTCGCCCCCGCCGAAGGAGGCGCCTTCATTGGTAGAGATGCTATAGTTGCCGTATTGGGAGGAAACCACCTGATATTGTGGTTGGTTTTGGTCTATGTGTGCGAAGAAGCCATCGCCTCCACGGACGGAGTATCCCGGGCCGGGTTCTGAGCCTTCGGCTTCGACTTGGAGGGAGTTGTTGTCTTGGGTACCTCCAAGGAAGTAGTTGCTGAAGGTGTCGGGATGCAGGTCTCCGGCATAAAACTGGGTTACGTTGTAGCCGAGGTTTTTGTCTTGTACGGAGCTTACGGGGCCATTTTCGGAGCGATAGATGCCGCCGTCGTTGCCGAAATATATGACGTTGGGATTTTCCGGGTCGAAGAGGATTTTGTGTTGGTCCACATGCATGTTGGTGGCGAAGATGTTCCAGCTGATTCCGGCATCGTTGGAGACCATGATGGGTACGCCTCCGGCAATGACCTGATTGGGTTCGAAGGGGTTGACGGCGATGTCGAGGTCGTACCATGCCTGGCCGTTGGTGAACTCTGCGCCGTTGATTTCGGGGCGGTTACGTTCCATCCAGGTTTGGCCGCCGTTGTTGGAGTAATAGACTTTGGATGCGCTTCCTCCCTGTGCGCCGATGAGGTACATGACATCGGGATTGGATTCGCAGATGGTTACTTCTATGCGGCTCATGCTGCTGACCTGGCCGGAGGTGAGGTTTTCCCAGTCGTTGGGGTTGCCGGTTTGGGAGCGGAATACGGCGCTGTTGTTGGAAGCGATGAGGTAGCCGTTGGAGGCGTAGAGGATGTCGTAGAAGTCGTTGGAGGTTCCGAGCCCGGAGCCGAGCACTTTGGTCCAGTTTTGGCCGCTGTCTTCGCTGCGGTAGAGCCCTTGGGATGTGGCGGCATAGACGTCGCCGGTTTGGGGGTGTACCAGCAGGCCGCGGGTATAGCGGAAGGTCGTATTTTGGGTGGCGGGCAGGATGTCCCAGGTTTCTCCGCCGTCAGAGGATTTGAGGATGCCAATGCCTCTGACGGCATCGGCATTGGGGTATCCTTCTCCGGTGCCGACGTAGAGTATTTGGGGGTTGTTGGGGTCTTGTGCCATAGCGCCTATGGCGAGATTTTCGAGCACATCGCCGATGTTTATCCATTGCGGGTCAGCGGCTGTGATGTCGTTGGTTTTCCAGAGGCCGCCGCTTACGCCCCCTGCCCAGATGGTGTTTCCGGAAGGGTCGTTGCGGTCAATGAGGATGGTGCGCGTGCGTCCGCCGATGTTGTTGGGGCCGCGTTCGCGCCAGCGGGGGGCGAGGATGTCGGAGCGCTGGCTGAGGGAAGCGCTGAGTTCTTCCTGCATGCGCAGGGCCTGCTTGCGGGCTTCGAGCAGGCGCTCTACGGGCGGGTATCCGAGGGCGGGGTCCATGGTGCGGCGGAAGTTGTCTTCATAGGCCTCTTTAAAGCGTTGGGCTTTATCTCTTTCCTGTTGTTCTGTGGAATTTTCCTGCTTTTGCAGGGGGCAGGGTATGACGCCTAACTGGATGAGTATAAATATGGCGAGGAGGATGAGTACCAGGCCGGTGAGTATCTGAGAAAGACTCTTTTTCATGTCTATGGGTGTTTTTGCGAGCCGAAGATACGAATATTTCCCGATGGGATGGTTGAAAAATTCATAAATGTTAGCGAAACTACATTTGAAGGAGCATTTCATGCTTCTCCTGGCATGGGTTGCAATTCGGCAGCGTACCAGCGCAGGCCGAGATGAAAGTATTTTTCGGACAGCGGCCTGAAGCCCGCTTCCCGCAGGTAGCGGTCGGTATCGCGGTTGAGGTGGCAGCCCTCGGCCAGCACTTTCCAGACCGGTGTGAGAAGCTGTTCGACTTTTCGCCTCAGGGGCTTTTCCCCGTGGATGTGCTCTAATGCCAGCAGTTTGCCATCGGGTTTCAGCCATTGGTGGAAGCGTTCAAAAGCTGCTTTGGGGTCGGGTATGGTGCAGAGCACGAGGGTGGATACTATGGCATCTAAGCTATGGGGTGCAATCTGTTCGTCTAAGGAGGCGTCACCTATGCCGAGGGCCTGTACCTCAATGCGGGCGGGGAAGTTTTCGCGTTCCAATTTGCGTTTGGCGAAAGCCAGCATTTCCTCCGAGGGGTCTATGGCGAGCACTTCGGCTTCTTTGGAGTAGTAGGGAAAGTTTACGCCCGTTCCGGCGCCTACTTCGAGGATTTTTCCCTGCAAGGGGCCGATGAGCTCGCGGCGCCACCTGCCAAGCACTTTGCGCTCGGCAGCAGCCATGAAAGGGTCGTAGATGTGGGCGAAGATTTTGTTGTAGAGGCTCATTGTTCGGGTGTTAGGGGTGTTGAAGGAGGAGGCTAAGATAGTACAATTGCATTTTCCGGCCTGCCCGCGCCCCCGGCCCCCTGCCTGCCGATGCTCCGGCAGCAGGCAGGTTGAAGGGGTGGGCTACCCGCGAAAATCTTTAGGCTGAGCCTGCCAAGGCTCGCGTCTGTCTGTTGCAGGCAGGTTCTATTGGCTGCTTATGAGATAATAGAACGCGGATGACGCAGATGACGCGGGTTTTCGCGGGTTTTACGCTGGTTTAACTTGCGAAGATGTTTTCCAATTGAGACAGGTGTCTAAAAACTTTTAATGAACCATTGCTCCATATTTTTGCGTTCTTTGCGTAGTTAAACTTTGATGGATGAAGATACTACTTCTCGGCTCCGGAGGGAGGGAGCATGCACTGGCCTGGAAGATGGCCGGCAGTCCGTTTTGCTCGGCTTTGTATATTGCTCCGGGGAATCCGGGAGCGGCCCGGGAGGGTACTTGTGTTTCCCTTGCGCCCGATGACTTTTCGGGTGTGGCGGAGTTCGTGCGTCGTGAGGGGATTGAGATGGTGGTGGTGGGGCCCGAGGCGCCTTTGGTGGCGGGTTTGGCCGATTACTTTGCGGAGCAGCCCGATTTGAGTGAAGTGTGTTTTATTGGCCCCGGTGCTGAGGGGGCGCAGTTGGAGGGGAGCAAGGATTTTGCGAAGCGCTTTATGCAGCGGCACGGCATTCCGACGGCGGCTTATCGGACGTTTAGCGCGGCTGAGCTTGAAAGCGGGCTACAACATTTGGCGAAAGCCAATCTACCCATCGTCCTCAAAGCGGATGGCTTGGCTGCCGGAAAAGGCGTACTTATCTGTGAAGAGCGGGAAGAGGCTTTTTCTGCCTTTCGGCAAATGTTGGAAGGGCAATTTGGCGAGGCAAGTCGAAAAGTGGTCGTCGAGGAGTTTTTGGCCGGGCGGGAATTTTCGGTCTTTGTACTGACCAATGGCAGTCACTATTGCCTGCTGCCGACGGCCAAAGACCACAAGCGCATAGGCGAAGGCGATACGGGGCTGAATACGGGGGGCATGGGAGCCATTTCTCCTCCGCCTTTTGTAGATGAAGAGTTGATGGCGAAGGTGGAAAAGCGCATCATCCAACCCACCATACGGGGCTTACAGGCGGAGGGCATTCCCTATCTCGGCTTTATCTTTTTCGGCTTGATTGAAGTGGATGGTGAGCCCTATGTGATTGAGTACAACTGCCGCCTCGGCGACCCCGAGACGCAGGCCATCCTCCCGCGATTAGATGAAGACCTGGTGGCCTTGATGCGCGAAGCGGCAGCGGGCTCGGGGCGGTTTGCGGCAGATGCACCGGAGAAGTGTGTGGCTGAGATATCCCCGCAGGCTGCCGCGACCATTGTGCTGGCCTCCGGTGGTTATCCGGAGCATTACGAAAAGGGTTTTCCTATCAGTGGCTTGGAAAAGGTGCAGGACGCCCTGGTTTTTCAGGCCGGCACAAGCCTGAAAGACGGGCAGTTGCTCACAGCCGGAGGACGGGTGTTGGCTGTAACGGGCCTGGGCAAAGATATGGCAGAAGCTCTGCAAAAAGCACGGGCGGGAGCGGAAGCGATTGAGTTTGAGGGGAGGTATTTTCGGAGGGATATTGGGTTGGGGGTTTAGTGTTTAGCGTTTAGCGTTTAGTGTTTAGTTGGGCGGGCTTTAGCCCGCCAATTAGTACCGCGGGCTTTAGCCCGCCAGCGTATTGTTTTAAGTAAGCCCTTAAAAAATGTATGCCATTTCTGACATAGCGTCTGTGATAGGGGCCGGGGAGGAATCTGTCATCGTAAACGGAGATGCGTCTGTTGCGTATCTGCAGTTTGATAGTCGAAACATTGCTTTTTCCGATCATTCTTTGTTTTTTGCTTTGAAGGGGCTTGCTGCGGATGGGCATCAGTTTGTGCATGAGGCTTATGAGCGGGGGGTGCGCAATTTTGTGTTGACGCATATTCCGGAAGGTTTTTTTGTCAACAATGTTAATGTTTTGTTGGTGGATGATGTTTTAAGTGCTTTGCAGCGGCTGGCTGCCTGGCATCGCAGGCATTTTGATGTGGAGGTATTTGGGATTACGGGCAGCAACGGGAAGACGGTAGTTAAGGAATGGCTGTATCAATTGCTTTCGCCGGACTATCGCGTTTTGCGGAGTCCGCGGAGTTATAACTCGCAGCTTGGGGTGCCCTTGTCCGTTTGGCGCTTGCATGAGGGATTGGATATGGCTTTGTTTGAGGCGGGCATTTCGACGATTGGGCAGATGGAGAAGCTGGCCGAAATCATTGAGCCGACGCGGGGCATTTTTACCATGTTGGGGCCGGCCCATGATGCGGGCTTTTCCGATCGGGCTGAAAAATTGGAGGAAAAGCTGAAGCTCTTTGAGCCTGTCAAAACCATTTATTACGGCTGTGATCAGGCGGATGTGCGGGATGCCATCCGGCGCCGCTTTGCCGGAAAGAAGCTGCTTTGTTGGAGCAGGCTGGATGAAGGGGCCGATCTTTATTTGCTCAGTCAATCACCGGCGGATGAAGGCAAGGGGTACAGGCGATTGCGTGCGCGTTTTCAGGCTCGGGAGAGGGAAATCGTCATTCCCTTTTCGGACAGGGCTTCTGTGGAGAATGCCATGCTGTGTTGGCTGGTACTGTTGGACACGGGGTTGCCCGATCGGCTCATTGCCGAACGCATGGCAGAGCTGGAGCCCGTGGCCATGCGCCTGGAGCTGCGTCCGGCCATCAATGGGAGTGTGCTTATCAATGATGCTTACAACAATGACCTGGCTTCTCTGGAAATCGCGCTGCGCTTTTTAGAACGACAGCGGCGGGGGCTGCCGAGCGTGTTGGTTTTGACAGACATTTTGCAAAGTGGAGAGGAGCCGGAGAAGCTGTATCGGGAGGTTGCCCGCTTGTTGAAGGAACAGCCGGTGGACGAGCTGATCTGCATAGGCGAGGAAATCGGGCAGTTGCGCGCTTATTTGCAGGAGCAGCCGGAAGCGGGCCGGTTGACTGCCGGCAGGCTGCGCTTTTATCCGGACACGAGGGCTTTTTTGCGGGAGTTGGAGTTCTCCTTTTTTGCCGGCAAGGCCATTTTGCTGAAGGGCGCCCGGAAGTTTCAGTTGGAGATGGTAGCCGATCGGCTGGCCGAAAAGGTGCATCAGACGGCTTTGGAAATCAATCTGGATGCGCTGCGGCACAATCTCGGTGTTTTTCGAAACATGCTCAGGCCGGGTGTGCGCATGCTGGTGATGGTCAAGGCTGCGGCTTATGGCAGTGGGGCTGTGGAGATGGCGCGTTTGCTGGAGCAGAGACAGGTTGCTTATCTCGGGGTGGCCTATGCCGATGAGGGCGTAGCGCTGCGGCAGGCGGGCATCAGGCTGCCCATCATGGTGATGAATCCGGAACCCGGGGCTTTCGCCCAAATGCTGCGCTACGAGTTGGAGCCGGAAATTTATTCACTCTCCCTGCTTCGGGCCTACCTGAGGGCTACGCAGGGGTTGGAGAACATCCCCGGCATCCATCTGAAATTGGAGACCGGCATGCATCGCCTCGGCCTGGAAGTTGAGACGCTGTCCGAGTTGCAGTCGCTTTTGTCTGAGCATAACTATTTGCGGGTCAAGTCTGTATTTTCTCATCTTTCGGCCAGTGAGCAGGAGGCCAAAGATGCCTTTACGCGGCAGCAGGCTCAGCGCTTTAAAGAGATGTACGAATCTCTGGCTTCGGCCCTGGGCTATCGCCCGCTCGCTCACTTGTTGAACAGCGAGGGCATTGCCCGCTTCCCCGACTTGCAGTTTGACATGGTGCGCCTCGGCATAGGGTTTTACGGCATCAGTGCTCGTGAAGCATTGCGGAAACAACTGCAATTTGCCCTGAGCCTCAAAGCGCGTATTTCGCAAATTAAAACCGTAGCTGCCGGCGAGCCCGTAGGCTATGGCGCAGAGGCCAAAGCAGAACGGGACCGGCGCATCGCTACCGTCAGCATCGGCTATGCAGATGGGCTGTTGCGTCTGGCCGGAAACGGGCGCTTCTCCCTGCTGGTGAGAGGGCAGGAAGCACCTACGGTGGGGAATGTCTGCATGGATATGTGCATGATAGATGTTACGCATATTCCCGAAGCCGCCGAAGGCGATGAGGTGATTGTCTTCAGTGAAGAAAAACCCATTGAGGAACTGGCCCAGGCTCTCCGGACAATCCCCTATGAGGTTTTGACGAATATTTCGGAAAGGGTGAGGAGGGTGTATGTGACCGGGTGAGTGCTCTGAGATTGAGGGCAGCCTCTGCTCCCGGATTGAAAAATCGGAAAAGAGTCGCGAGAGTTAAGCAAAAACTGTAGCTTTGTGTTAGTTTGTTGAAGATGCCTCTAAAAAAGATTCGCTTTTGGATTGGATTTTTTGACACAGAAGGCGTGTTGATGCAAGTAGAAAAGTTTGTAGAGGTAGAATGAGAACAGATGTCTCTATGTCAGTATAGAAGTGAGTTTGGGTATGAAACAGATAGCCAATCAAATAAGAGAAATTTTTACTCCATATTATTCAGCTCCGCTTGAAGTGTGGGAAGTATTTGCTAAAAAGTTAAAAACAGCGACATTTGAAAAGAATGAGAAGGTGAAATTTCCGAATACCATTGAGAAGAAATTGTACATTATCAATAAAGGGTCGGCAGGTATCTTTTTGTGGGGTGAGGTTCATCCGATTTGTGTAGATTTGTGCTTTGAGAATGATTTTTTTGGTGATTACATGTCATTGCTTACGCAAAAACCAACGCCACTATACACTATTTGTTTTGAAAAAACTGAAATGTTTTACATTACTTTTTCAGACTTGGCGGATTTGTATGAAAATTCAGAATTTGGGTCAAGAATCGGTCGGATTGCGGCAGAAAGCCTGTTTATTCACAAACAAGCGCAACAAATTGAGTTGCTGAATAAGACAGCCGAGCAGCGCTACAGGCAATTGCTTGAAAAGGAGCCACACGTTGTTCGGCGTGTGCCATTAAAGTATATAGCCTCCTATTTGGGTATCAATGCTGAGAGTCTTAGCCGCATAAGGAAAAAAGTCGCTCGATAACTTGTTACTTACCATAGGTCAATTTTTATGCAAATTTACGGGTTTACCTTTGTGAAACTAAACAAAGTGGTTTGGGGGCCATAAGTCGTCCAAACTACTGATTATGAAGTTTTGGGCTTCTGAACCATTTTTTTCTTGAGAACAAAAGGTGAAACTATGAAGATGCTTAAATTCTTACTTGCCCTTCTTATTATTTCGTGCTCTGCGCCAAGAGAAATTGCTAAGCGGAATGATCTGCTCCCCCATCTTAGTTGTATGGGTGAAGGAGGATACACCATTGTGATGGACGCAGGTCTGGGTAACTGGTCCTTATTTTATAAACCCCTTGCCGGAAAGTTGTCAGAGGACTATCGGGTTTGTCTTATTGATCGAGCCGGGTATGCTATGAGCTCAGTAACGACCCGAGCCAGAGATGCGAAAACCATTGCAAAGGAAATGAACAAGGCCTTCATGGAGCAAGGCATAACAAGTAACATCATCCTTGTTGGGCATTCGATAGGTGGTTTGTACGTTCGGATGTATCAGGCCCTTTATCCGGAAAAAGTAAAGGCGTTGATTTTACTGGATGCTGCAAGCCCTGATCAGTTTAGACAATTGCCGAAGGAGTTTGAAGAGCTGAAAGACAATCAGGTAAAATCATTGGACAAGATCATTAAGTTGGCCCAAAAAGGTTATTTGAAATACAGTAAGAGGCAAATTCCTACTTTTAGTTTGCCGGAAAGCTTATTGAGCGCTTATTACGAAGTAGTTACTCAACCCGAGTATTACTTTACTGTGCAAAAGGAAACGGAGTGGTTTGAGGAGAGCCTGAGGCAAGTTGGGGAACTGCAGGGCTTAGGCAGTTTGCCATTGCTTGTAATTGCTTCAGAAAATAGTATGAATGAGCATTTGTTGCCCGGGAGAATTGAAAATTATCCTTTTGAGGAGCACAATAGAATTTGGCTGGGTTTGCAAAGAGCGCTGTGTGATTTGTCTGAGAATTCAACTTTTGTGTTAAGTAAAAAAGACCATTATTTGAACGTAACTGATTCAGATTTGGTTTATGCTTCCATTGTACAGTTTTTAAAAGATAATCGTCTATGAGGAGAAGTACAAGTTCCTTTTGGCTTTTGTTGATGTTGCCGCCATTGTTTTTTCTCCTAAACGTTGTTGTGTTCTCCGTTTATTTTGGAGTAAGCGGAGAGTATGCTGCTGAGCAAATATCGAGTGAAGTCAACAGGAAAGTTCCTTTCCTGCTGTTGATTTCTCAGCTGGAAATGTTGGGCTTGTTGCTGTACTATGCAAGACGGGGTGAGGTGAATTTGGTTGAGAGTACCTTTGCCTCCGGCAGGTTTAAAGGCGATGTGCTTAGAGGTGTGCTTCTCGGCTTGTTTCTTGCAGCGTTCTATAAATTTGTTATTGCAGATGTTCTCATTTATCTGCAAGGCCGGGTAGGTGATTATGTTCCGGAAGATTCTCTTAATGATTTGAAAAGCAATTTGTTTGTCTTTGGTGTTGCAAATGTAGTCCTCGCACCATTTGTCGAAGAAAACATTTATCGAAATCTTGCCTTAGTCAGTCTTCAATCCAGATATGGAGATTTTAGAGCCATAGTGATTTCTTCGATTTTTTTTGGATTGCTGCATTGGTTGGGAGGAGTTTGGTATATGCTTGCGACTACGCTTTTTGTAGGATTTCCCTTTGCGGTTATAGCGCTAAAAAGAAGAAGTTTGTTGTTGGTTTTTGTAGCTCACCTGACCTTGAATTTTGTGGAATTTGTGATGTGAGGGGTTGTGGGCTTGAGAAGAAGCGCTTTAGGTCTATATGCGTAGGTCATGAGTTTTGTCCCGGGTATGCGGTGGGAGCGACTATATCTTTTTTTACTACTTTTGCCCAAACATCCGGGGACAGTATGAAGCAGCTCTTCTTTTTTTGTGCATTCTTTTTTGTCGCTCATTTGGCGAAAGCCCAGGGGAGCGGCATTTTTTTACACAGCAGGGCGGAATATATCGCGCAGCGACTGGCTGTCAAAGGCAATTCCCTGTCGCCTTATCACAGTGCTATACGGCCCTATTTGCGGGGAGATGTGGTGAGCTATGCTTTACAGTTGGAGTTCGACAGCACGCGGCTCACGCCTTTGGACCGGGCAGATCTGCGTTATCTCTACAACGACAATGACGAGTGGCTGGGGAAATACGGGAATGGCATTCCCCTTTTGTATGGCGTTTCGAAGAAGCATCCTGCCGGAGAGCCGATCGTTCAGGATAGTGTTTTGCAGGCTTTTGCGGCAGGGAAAAAACAGTTTTCGCATAGGCCTTTTTGTCTTTTTAAGAAAAGCGCGAAGCCCTTTTGCCTGTACAGCACGCCGGCGAATTTGTATGAGATCAATCAGGAGCATTTTCATCTGAGGGCAAATCCCATTTTGAATTTTCGAATGGATTTTGATGCCGGCGATAAGCAGCGCTATGTGATCAATCAGCGGGGGATTGTTTTGCGGGGGGATATTGACAACAGGTTGTTTTTTCATACGCGCATTTTGGAAAACCAGATGCGTTTCCCTGACTATGTGCGCTATCGGGAAGAGCAGCACAAGGCTTTGCCCGGGGCGGGATTCCACAAGTACCAGGCATATAGCAAATTGTTTAAGACTGACAGCTTGTACGATTATTTGCTTTCGGATGGCTACATTGCTTTTTACCTTTCTCCGCATATCGGGATGCAGTTGGGGCATGGGCGCAATTTTATAGGGGAGGGTTATCGCTCTTTGCTGCTGTCTGATTTTGCGACGGATTATTTTTACCTGAAATTTAACTGGCGGGTGTGGAAATTGCACTATCAGAACCTCTTTGCCGAAATGGCTTTGGAGAGCGTTCGGGAGTCGCCGGAGCGGGTCATTCCGAAGAAATATATGGCTGCGCACTACCTGAGCTATGAGCCGGTGCCGCAGCTCAGCCTTGGCTTTTATGAGGCCGTCGTTTTTTCCCGTCCGACGGGTTTTGAGTTGCAGTATTTGAATCCCGTCATTTTGTACCGCACGGTGGAGCACCTGTTAGGCAGTCCGGATAACGTCTTGATCGGGCTTACGGCGCGGTACAACTTCAAGCGGCACGTACAATTTTACAGCCAGCTCATGCTGGATGAATTTGTCTTTGAGGAGTTGTTTATCAAAAAGCGCAAGTGGTGGGCTAATAAATACGGCGTACAGTTGGGGCTGAAGTACATAGATGCCTTTGGGATAGATCACCTGGATTTGCAGGTGGAGGCCAATTGGGTGCGGCCCTACACCTACACTCACTTTGACAGTACGGCTACGTATTCGCATTACAGCCAGCCATTGGCGCATCCGTTGGGGGCGAATTTTATAGAGTATGTCGGCATCCTCCGGTATCAGCCTTCGCCCCGCTGGTTTTTTAAGGCGCGCGTGATGCGGGCGGAGTATGGCGAAGACACGGCTGATGAAAACTGGGGCAGTGATATTCTCACTTCTTATTACAACAACCGCCAGGTTACGGAAGGCAGTGTGATCGGGCAGGGCATCAGGGGTCAGACTTTGCTGGCGGGCCTTGAAGTGGCTTATGAACTCAGGCACAATCTGACCTTGGAGGCCGATTGGTTTTACCGCAAAAAAATCAGCGCTTTGCCGGAGCGCAACGAGCTGGTCTCGTATGTGGGGCTGGGCATTCGCCTGAATGTGGCGAGGTTTTATATGGATTATTGAGTGGGGGGGCGAGTGTTTAGTGTTTAGCGTTTAGCGTTTTGGGCGTGAGTTAAAGGATGGATTTCGGGGCATCTTCCAGCGCTTCCAAGCCGGCCTCATAAAACGGGACATCAAGTTAAACCCACTTAAAAAACCCGCGGAAACCCGCACAACCCGCGTCATCCGCGTTCTATTAAGGCCCTATTGGCCCCATTCAAGTATGATTCGTTACGATTGTTACGCCTTTGTTTCTCGCTAAAACGCTAAGAATATTGGATTTACATCCGGCACGTATAGCCCAACGACTATAGCTGGTTTTCTTTGCAAATTTGGCCATATAAGACGCTAAGGGGTACGTTTCCAGGCATGATTGGCATCACGATTGTTACGTTCGTCGTCAGAATCACAGCTGGCCTCAAAAAACGGGACATCAAGTTAAACAGGCCTAAAATCCGCGAAAACCCGCGTCATCTGTCAGATTGAGCTTGCCGAAATCCGCGTCATCCGCGTTCTATCACGTTACGTTCGTCACGTTCATCACGTTCATCACGCCGCCTCCTCCGATTTCACCGATTCCGCCAAGCCGCATCGTACGCGCGCTAAAGCACGCGGTACTGATTGACGGGCTAAAGCCCGCCCAACTAAACGCTAAACGATACACAATACACGATAAACCAACCCGACCGACAACGGAGCGACCAAAAAAGAGATACCTTTGTACGTCCCTTTCTATAAAGGGAGCGTGCAACCCATTTTTGAGCTTACGAACGGAGTTAATTTATGACGATAGAGCAAATTGCGCGGGAGCGCATTCTGATATTGGATGGGGCTATGGGCACCATGTTGCAGCGCTATGGGCTTACGGAGGCCGATTACAGGGGCGTTCGCTTTGCCGACTGGTCTCAGGATGTGAAGGGGAACAACGACTTGTTGTGTCTGACGCAGCCGGAGATCGTGCGGGAGGTGCATCGGGCCTATCTCGAGGCGGGGGCCGATTTGTTGGAGACGAACACTTTCAATGCCAACAGCA
>JALVES010000013.1 GCA_027030635.1 Saprospiraceae bacterium
GAACCCGCCATACACTTCTACAAAAAATTCCAAACCACCTTCGAAAACAACTGGCTCAACGGCAAGATTTTCCTCGTAAAATAAACGCAAGCTACCGAAAAATCATTTTTTGGCACGCTTTTTGGATATATTCAAAGCAAAGGCACTTGAGCGGCGCAAACCGCTTAATCGCTACAAATTTTAGAGCCATCGCCTGCACCTGTCAAAACACAAGACAAGGCCGTGCAAACGATGCTCAATGAATGGGATATTAAAGCGCTTGCCAGACAAACGCTTTACACAAGCAAAAAACGATCAACACCAGAGGGGTGTCAGCTACGTCTTTTGCTGCTCTTTGCCCAAAGAGCAAAGGGAGATGTACGACCAAAGGAATAGTGTTTCATAGTGTGAGGGGTGGCCGCCTTGATGTGGTCGCCCCCTTTTTTGCTAAAAACACACAAAAAAACACCTACCCCTTCCGCCCCATCAATTCCCCGGCCAACATTTTGAGAGGTTGCAAACGCTCCTCCGGCAAATCCAGCGAAGCCAGCTGAGCAAGTGCTTCGCGGGTATATTTTCGCTGTAATTCATCAATTGCCTCTTTGGCTCCACTGACCTCTAAGAGCTCCTGCACAGCAGCGATTTTCTCATCATCCGGCAATTCTTCAGATTTGAGGGCCTCCAGTAAATGGCGAGCCTGCTCCGGACTCCCATACTCCAACACATAGACGACCAAAGCCGTTTTCTTCTGCTGTAAAATGTCGCCGCCTTTGCGTTTTCCTGTTTTTTGCTCGTCGCCAAAAGTGTCCAACCAATCGTCCTGCAACTGAAAAGCCAAGCCCAACTGCAAGCCAAAGCGATGGAGAATAGCGGCTTCCTCTTCACTTGCACCACCTATCAAAGCCCCCATTTGCAAAGCGCCGGCGGGCAATACTGCCGTCTTCCAGGCAATCATTTGCAGGTATTCATCCATCCGGATGCGCTCCCGCGTTTCAAACTCCATATCCAATTGCTGCCCCCGACAGACATCCACGGCAAAACCCTTAAAAATCTCCAGCAAGCGAATGGCCAGCGAAGCCGGCAAGCCCATGACGAGCTGTTCATAGGCATAAATCAAGGCCAAATCTCCCGTGAGAATGCCCGAAGGCAGGCCGTATTGCTTATAAATTGTAGGCTTCCCGCGCCGCGTAGCAGCCTCATCCATGATATCGTCATGGGCCAGCGTAAAATTGTGAAATAACTCCACAGCCAAAGCAGCATGTAACCCCCGTTCAAATCTATCGTCATAAAGGCCGGTCGCCAACAAAAGTAACAATGGTCGCAAACGCTTCCCGCCTTGTTTCATCAGATAATGCAAAGGCCCGTAAAGCCCCTCAGGCTGCCCGGAAACCAGATGCTCTTCCAGGAAAGCGTCAAAGGTTTTTCGAATTTGATCTATGGTCATTGGACACTTGTTTTCTTCTCCAATTGCTCACTTTTCAAAAAAAACGGTATATTGCCCTCTAAAACAAATGGCATAAATGAAAAAACGAGAAACATTACATATACTACTCACCAGTCATAGTAGAGAACTGGCCTCAAAGTTAGAAACTTTACTAAAAGAAGCCCTGCCCGGGCAAATAAACTTTCATTGGGCCCGCTCTGGAAAAGAAACCATCCAATACGCCCTCCAACACGAACCAGACGCCATCTTCATGGATGAGCCCTCTCACAATGCGCAAACATCAAAAACGGTTAAGCTGTTAACGGAAGAAACAAACGCCCCCACCATCGCCCTATGCACCTATAAAAAGCAAAACCTCAGCCCTTTTGAACTGCTCAAAATCGGATTTTCCGACCTTTTGCTCAAAGAAGACCTCTCACCCGGCCTCTTAAAACACAACCTGCTCACCAATTTAGCCAGAAACGAACTCCTAAACAGCCGTGAAAAGCTGGAAAAAATCGAGAAGAAAAGTATAAACCGGGAGTTTTTTGACATCTGCAAAACCATACCCCTCGGTGCATGGAAATTTGACCCCACCAACAACCAACTGACCTTCTCGGGAAAAATGCAGGAAGACCTAAACCTGCACCAAAGCATTTACAACCTAAGCCTTACAGATTTCATGCGGCTTGTCCATCCGGAAGATCGAAAAAAAGTAGAAGATTTTTTCAGCCACACACAAAGAAGAACAACTCTTTCTACCTTCTTCCGGTTTTCTTCCAACCATAGAAATGGCCAACACAAAAACATACTACTTCTGGCAGCCCCCAACCCCAAAAATGCCGACAAAAACCTCACACAGGGGCTACAAATCATCCTGCCCAAAAACAAAAACCACAAACCCGGCCATAACCGACACCAGGAAATCGGAGAATGGTTCTTAGACAATGCCCTTGAAACGCTTAAAGAAGTATCCGGCTCAGCCAGCCTCCCGATCTTCAAGCAAATCACACGCATACAACAGGAAGCATCCCGGATGCAAAATTTTACCGGACAAGAAGAAAGCTCGCATGAAGAATATGCACGCACAGAAAACAACTCGAAAAAGCTCAATGCCAAAAACGACATCCTGAAAGGCCTCAAAGACATTAGTACCCTGGTGGACATCTATGTGAAAACCAGCAACGATCTGACGGCTTACTACATTCTGACGCGCGGCATCCCCAATCTAAATGAGTTCCCCTTTGTAATCAATGACATAACTTCTTTGCTGGAAGCCTATTTCAAAAAGAAAGCTCGCGCAGCCTCCGTCCAAGCCATCATAGAAAACCTCGGCGGCGGCGATCAGGTTATTATGGGCAATCCTGGCTTCCTCGGCTTCTTGTTTTACAACCTCATCAAAGCCGTCATAAAAATAGCACGCCCGCATTCCTCAGCAACCTTCCGGCATGAGCACAAAAAATTAGAAGCCGATCAAAAAGTGAACTGCACCCTGGAAATAACTGCTCAAACACAAAGAATTTACCCCGACGACCTAAAGCTTCTAAACAGCATCAAAGAACCCCATGAAATAGGGCAAATCATTGCCGAAGAAAGAGGAAAGGCCCTCACCATATCTTCTATGGCCATTTGCGCCATTGGGTTGAGGCTGCTGGAAAACGACATTCGATTTGAGCAAAGCCGGGGAGGAAACCTCCGGATTTCATGTAAGCTTTATGCTAAATCGCAAACCTACAGGGAGCAAAACGCCATGTCCATAGACAACATCCTCTTACTCGAGCCTTATCCCCCTCATCAATTGCTGATCCAGGGCAAACTGATCAATTTCTTCCCGCAGACACAAATTGACATCTTCGATGATGAGAAAAAAATGTTCACAGCAGTCAGGGAAAAAACCTATCAGGCGCTATTTATAAGCAGTCCGCATTTATTTTCAGAACCAGTCAAAAAATGGCTGGAAAACGAATACACTTCACCTGCGCCTCTCATATTCCTGTATGAAACCCACAGCAAAAAAGAAGAGGCCATGGTGCAAAAGCTTAAACGAGCTCACTACATCCCCAAAACCTTCTCTTTCGACACACTGAAAACCATCAAAATAACCCAAACCATTGACCTGCTTCACTAAGGGACGCTCTCTCCCTGTAAGTAAGCGGAGTTACAAAAAACCAATGCCATGCCTGTTAGAATGGAAAAAGACGACCCCAGACCTCCCAAAAGAAACCGCCGCCGGCAAGAACAGCGCGAAAACACCGGCAGTGGCCTGGGGCGACTACTCCCCTTCATCCTGATGTTTGTACTAAAACGCCCCAAACTCATTTTACCTGTGCTACTCATCGCAGGCCTGTGGTACTTCTTCTTCTACGACCGAGGCTCTTCTTCCATAGCTTATGACGACGGGCAACAAACGGAATTTTCCTTTGGTGCCACACTGAGCCAAGAAGAATACGACAAAGCCCGCGTATTCCCGGCACTGGCAGCCGGAGCCGCAAACCGGCTCCCCTCAAGCATCAGCCTGCAGCAATACGCACCCCGTCGCAGACAGCAAGGCCGTCAGGGTTCCTGCACAGGCTGGGCATCCTCTTATGCAGGCCGCACCATACTCGAAGCCATGCGCACCGGAAAATCCCCCGATCAAATCGCCTTTAGCCCCTCCTTCGTATATAACCAAATTGCCCTGCGGGGATGCCAGGGCGCCTATATGCGCGATGCCATGGAAACCCTCAGCCAAAAGGGCTCTCTGCCCCTTTCACTCTTCCCCTACAACGAAAACGATTGCTCCACACAACCCGACAGCAGAGAACGCTCCCAGGCAGCTCAGTTTCGCATCAAGGGATACAACCGCCTTACACTCGATGGTGATGATTATACGCCCGACATCCTCGCTATCAAAGAACACCTCGCCCAGGGCGCTCCCGTCATCATTGGCATGCAGGTAGGCGGTACCTTCATGCAGGAAATGGTAGGCAAAAAAGTCTGGCACCCCACACGACGAGATTACAGCCAATACGGATTTAGCGGCCACGCCATGTGCGTCATCGGCTATGACGACAATCTCAGCGGAGGAGCCTTCCAAATCATGAACTCCTGGGGACCGCAATGGGGACAAAACGGCATCGCCTGGATTCCCTATGATGCCTTTCAGACTTTCGTCAAAGAGGCCTACGGCCTGTATCCCATGGGACAAGGCCCCCAATACGACCCCAACAAACTCTCCGTCAAATTCGGCCTGCTGCTCAACGAAAACCAGCAACTCATCCCCCTGCGCAAAGTCGGAAACAACACCTTCCGCACCAAGTATCCGGTAAACCCCGGAGACAAGTTCAAAATCGCCATCACCAACTCCATAGAGTGCTACATCTATATCTTCGGAGAAGAAACCGACGGCTCCAGCTATGTGCTTTTCCCCTATACCCCAAAGCACGACGCCTACTGCGGCATCACAGGCACGCGTGTCTTCCCGCGAGATTACTCCCTGACACCCGACAACACGGGCTCGCGCGACCGCATAGCCATCGTCATCTCCAAAAAAGAACTCAATTTCGAACAACTCAACAACTTCATCAACCAAAGCACCGCTGCCTCCTATGGCGAAAAAGTTCAGGACGTACTCCGCACCCTTGAAATCCCAAATGTCCGCTTTGAAGACGGCGACGCCATTTCCTTTTCCACAGACACGCAGGGCAAAGAACTCGTCAGTATCATCATAGAACTGGACAAAAACTAACTCCCTCCCGCTTCTTCCCGCCGGCCGGTGGCAGAGACAACTGCCTTTCCCTAAAAAGTTCCTGCCGTTGGCCGGCCATACCCCCTACAATGGTGTCTTCGGGCAGGCATTTGTCCAAATCGGGCAAACATTTTCGGCAACGCTCACCTTATCTTTGCATGGCAAGGACTAATTGGATATTAAATTATTTAAGCCCAATTAGCCATTAAATGCGGCAAGCCCGCCAAACCCCAAAAAACTTAAAACCCAATGAAGTGCATTGGCCTCCCTTTAACAAGCTAAGCCCCCTGCACTACATTTTCTCTTTTCACCAACAAAACCATCTGACACCATGAGAACACCCCAAATTCTCTTATTCCTCCTGTTCCTGGGATTCAGCCTTTCCGGCCTGCATGCCCAAAAACCAAGCGAAAACCTCTGGAGCGATGCCCCTCTCAAACAACTCCCCGACCAAAGCCTGCGAAGAATCATCCCTCAAAAATATCGCAGCCTGCATTTGGACTTCCCGGCCATGAAAGACTTGCTCTCCGCAGCGCCGGAAAGATTTGGCGAAAGCCAAAAAAATCAAACAGCATCATCCTCATGGGCAATTTCGTCACGGGCGCAGGCAACGCCTGCCCTACGGTTACCAATACCGGCAACAACCCGCCCGTAGCCAATGCCGGAGCCGATTACACCATCCCCAAATCCACAC
>JALVES010000014.1 GCA_027030635.1 Saprospiraceae bacterium
TATCAACTTGTAGCCGCAAGAGTAAACTATGTGGTCTATTGGCAAAAAGAGGACTCTGAGATGGATGTGAAGGTCATTTTGCCGGAGTTGGAGTTGGAGAGAGTGTAATAATATGGGTGATTATGGTGTTAATTAGTCCGTAAGTTACCCTTAACCGCAACGAGAACATGAGAAGCAGGATCATCGTATCAGTCATCGGACTTTTATTGACGTCTATTTCCTGTGATAAGGAATCACCTAATGAAATACCTGTCGAGCCAACCCTGTTGTTTAAGTCGGGATTTGAAAGCGATGTTTACATTGACGATACGGCCTATCCGGACAATGAAGATTACAGATACATAAAGGGAACTGACCAGGAAACCGGTTTTAGTTGGCCTATTGATGTGCTTGGTGCAACCGAAAGCGCTTTGCATTACATAGATGATGAAAATCATCAGGCTGTTCGCGCTGAGCTACAAACGGTAATCGGGCATGATGGGGATTCTACAAAAGCGCTTTATAACATAGAGTACTATGATGTAGATGTAACGCAATGTCCGTATGAAATACTCAATATTCAAGACGGAACAAAGGATTTGTATGTTAAGTATTGGATTAAACTGGATAGCGCAAGTTTGTTTCAACCGGATATGTGGCGAGCGATTTTTGAATATAAAACCGAAGATTACAAAGAAAATTGGAGCAAGGGATTCAGGCTTATTGCTTTCATCTACACAGATGATGACGGCATTCCTTACTGGCATTGGCAAGGCGATAAAAACCCCCAAAGTCCTATCTGGGAAATTGACAACAGAACTGTTCCCGTTCCGGTCAATGAATGGTTTTCAACCGAGTTCTACTGGCATTGGAGCGAAGGCAGTGACGGCAGGGCATTGTGGAAAGTAAATGGTCAAACGATAGGTGACCATTACGGACCCACTACTCGAAATGGCAGACCTATTGATTTTATCATTTTGACACAAATATATGGAAATGCCAATCCCAAATATCAATGGATTGACGATATTGAAATATGGGATGGAATACCTGAATGAAAATTGTGTTTGGCAACTGTGGCTCATTGAGTTTTGAGCAAGACTGCCGAACAGAGGCGCAGATTTAACTGCGCCTCTGCTTACCGTCTCGGGTGATTGACAGTCGGCATTTGAGATCAGGCTACTGCTTCTTCCGCTTTTTTTGCGGGGGAGAGCAGCTGAAAGTCACGCACATTGATCTCCGTGATTTGGCGTTTGACGCCGTCTTCGCCGGTAAACTCCCGATAGGAAAGTTTGCCTTCGACGGCTATGTGCTTGCCTTTGGTGAAGAGTTTTTCCATGAGTTCGGCGGTTTTTCCCCACCCCACGAGGCGATGCCATTGCACGTCGGTAACCTTTTCACCGTTCTTATTGGTGTAGATGTCGTTGGTGGCAAGGGTTACCTGGGCGCGTTTTCCACTGTCAAAAGTTTTCACTTCTGCATCGCGGCCGAGATGGCCAACCAGTCTCACGCTGTTACAGATGGTGTTCATAATACTACAAGTTTAGTTACTCAAAAAATCTCCCGCCTGCAGGTCTGATCAAACCGGCTTTGGGCAGGAGTTGCCTCTTATCTCCTTTCTTCTTTTTTATGAAAAAGGAGGTCTTGGCACCTGTTAAGGCGCTCCTTCGTTCGTGCAGTTGTAAGACAGCGCAGCCGTGTGGCCATTTGCGGAAGCAAAGATGAGGCGGAAAAAGGCACACAGGCGTGTGCTAAACGTTTACACACGGCTAAGTTTATCGGGGATATCCAACGAGCGCTTATCTTTGCTTTTGCATCAGAGATTATCGCATCGTATGTCCAGCAGAACAAAAGAACGGATCTTGCAGGCGGCATTGAGTTTGTTCAATGAGAAGGGCATGGTTCATGTGCGACTTCAGCACATAGCAGATGCGGCAGGCATCAGTGTCGGCAATCTGGCATATCACTATTACGGCAAGGAAGCCATCGTCTTTGCCTTGATTGACGAGTTGATGAAGGAGCAGTCGGTGGTGTTGGCTAACTATTCTGCGGTGCCGCTATTTGTTCATATTGACAACATTCTGGAGCAGAACTTTTCCTTACAGAGTCGTTTTGAGTTTTTTTATCTGGATACCCTGGAGATATACCGGATGTACAAAAAGGTAGCCCGTTTGAGTGAGCGGCACATCAGCAATCAATTGATGCAAATAGAAGGTATGTTTAATTTTAATGCGGCGAGAGGGGCTTTTATCAAGAATGCCGATTATGCTTCTTTGGCAAGGACTTTTTGGATGGCCGGGCATCTGTGGCGGTATCAGCAGCGTTTAACAGGAAAGACTGACTTTAGCCTGAAGGAGTACAAAGAGCAATTATGGGCTGTTTTATTGCCTTTTTGTACAGAGATGGGTATCATGGAGTATAGAACTATTTGAGCTTGCTTTCTGTTCACAAGAAAAGTCGCATGTATGAGTTGTTTTATAGATAGTGAATTGTATAAGCGCATTTTAAAGAGTTTGGATATACAGTTTCAGCTTGAGACGGCGGGAAACAGAGAGGACATGGCATTTATGGTCAATGACCGCTGGATGCGGGATACGGCTGTAGTAGAGAATGTTATTCGCAGAGACGGGCTTTGGAAAATCTTTTTGATTTTTGCTCACTATCGGAATCCTCTTTTGCTGATACGCCGGGAAATATCCGAGTGCTTTTCAAAAAATACAGCCATCATTTACGGGCAATACATGCGGCGTATAGCTGCAAAGGACCCGCGAGGTACCCTGGAAGTAGATATTGGGGATTTTACGATTCATTTAAATTGATTACCATGTCACCTTCTTCTACCAAAGAAAAGATCCTTGAGGCAGCTCTGGAGCTTTTCAATGAACATGGCTTAGCGAATGTGCGTTTGCAAATGATAGCCGATAAAACCGGCATTAGTGTGGGCAATCTGGCTTATCACTTTAAGAATAAGAAGGCCATTGTACAGGCTATCTCCTCCAAGTTGTCTGAAGAGTTTGGGGATATTCTGGCCATGTACAGAAGTAGAAATGGTTTGCCGGATTTAGACGCTCAACTCGATCGGCTTTACGACTTTGTAACGGGCAATCCCTATTGCTTTTTTGATGCTAAAGAGGTTAGAAGCTATTTTTCACGGGAGACGGGGGCTGCCCCGGGCAGTGGAGCTGAGAAGTTGCTCTATCAATTGCGCCATCGGTTTTCGGCTATGCAGGAAACGGGCCTGCTGATGAAGGAGCCGGCAAGCGGTTTTTTTGACCAGGAAGCCTTTTCTATATGGATGTACATCATATTTCTAATACCCACCTCAGACCTCCTCAACCAGGCGGTGCCTTCAAAAAGAGTCTTTAAGCGTTGGATATGGTCCAGGTTCATGCCTTTTTTTACAGATCGGGGGAAGGTTCAGTTTTGCACTTTGATTGAACCGGAGCTTTGGCCTGAAAGAAGTTAGAAAATATTTTCTAATCTACCTCTTGCGTTTAGAAATTTTTTTCTATCTTTGCTCTGCAAGCCTTGCGACAAGGATAGGGATAAGGCGATTTTCTAACCCATTAATACGACTTTATATGGCAAATTTACTCTGGCTGCAAGGAGGGGCATGTAGTGGAAACACCATGTCTTTTCTAAACGCGGAAGAACCCACCGTGATTGAATTGGTCGTAGATTACGGCATCAACATTTTATGGCATCCTACGGTAGGCTTGGAAATTGGGCATCAGGTGGGGGATTTATTGAACGATTGCATTTCAGGAAAGACCCAACTTGACATTTTTGTCTTTGAGGGGACGGTTATTCAGGGGCCTAATGGTACGGGTAAGATGAATTATTTTGCCGACAGGCCTATGAAAGACTGGGTCAGAGAATTGGCCAATGCTGCTCAATTTGTGGTAGCCATTGGCGATTGTGCTACTTTTGGCGGCATTCCTGCCGTGCCACCTAACCCCAGTGAATCTACCGGCATGCAATTTCACAAGAAGAAGAAAGGCGGCTTCCTTGGGCCAGACTTTGTATCCAAGGGAGGCCTGCCTGTGATCAACATCCCGGGTTGCCCTGCGCATCCCGACTGGGTTACGCAGATTTTGGTGGCTATTTCTGTAGGCCGGATTGGAGATGTATTGATTGATCAGTATCATCGTCCGAAGACTTTTTTCACCGATTTCACTCAGACAGGCTGTACAAATGCGGCTGCTTTCGGCGAGAAAATAGACGGGCGCTTTGGCAAGCGGGGCGGTTGCCTGTTTTATGAAGTGGGTTGCCGCGGCCCGATGACGCGTTCGAGTTGTAACCGCATTTTGTGGAACAGGGTCTCCAGTAAAACCCGTGCCAACCACCCCTGCCTGGGTTGTACGGAGCCTGAATTCCCGCATCACGACCTGAAAAAGGGCAGTGTGTTCAAAACCATGAAGTATCTCGGCTTTTTGCCGAAGGAAGTCCCGGAAGGAGAGAGCAAGCTGGCTTACTACATCAAAGCCGGTTTCCACAAGGTGATGCCTTCGCCTAAGGGCTTGAAGGATTCTTCCATTTAATTTCACCCATTAAAAAATGAAACAAATGGCAACTGCAAAAGAACTCAACATATCTCCCGTCGGCAGGGTAGAGGGCGATCTCGACGTCAAGGTCTATATGGAAAACGGAGTGGTAACGCGCGCTCATACCCAGGCAGCCATGTTTAGAGGATTTGAAAAAATCATGCATGGCAAGGACCCCCAATCGGGCCTCATTGTTACCCCCCGGGCTTGTGGCATCTGCGGAGGCTCACACCTTTATTGTGCTTCATCGGCTTTGGATGTAGCCTGGAAAACCACCCTGCCGCCCAATGCCCTTTTGCTGAGGGCTATCGGGCAGGCGACTGAGACCATCCAGAGTATTCCGCGCTGGTTTTACGCCATCTTCGCTACGGATATGGCCAACAAAAAGTTCGCCAACAAATCCCTTTATGCCGAAGTGGTGAAACGCTTTGCGGCTTATGTGGGAACTTCTTTCCAAACGGGAGTCGTGGCCAGTGGTCGTCCCGTAGAGGTATATGCCCTTTTTGGTGGTCAGTGGCCGCATTCCAGCTATATGGTACCGGGGGGCGTGATGTGTGCTCCTACGCTTAAAGACATCACCCGTGCTCATGCCATCATGAACCAGTTCCGCAACGACTGGCTGGAGCCCGTCTGGCTGGGCTGCTCTATTGAGCGCTATATGCAAATTAAGACTTGGGATGACCTGATGGAATGGGTAGAGGAAAACGAATCTCAGCGCAATAGCGATTTGGGCCTCTTCATCCGTGCCGGATTGGAGTTTGGTCTGGATAAATTCGGCCAGGGTGTGGGTAAATTCCTCGCTTATGGCACCTATCTGCATAAAGACCTGTATAACCATCCGACCATCGAAGGCCGCCAAAAGGCCGTCATTTCGGCAGGTGGTTTCTTTGATGGTGAGAAGTATCATCCGATGGACCAGGCCAATGTCTCTGAGCACGTCTCTCACTCCTGGTATGAAAACCAGGCTGACGGCCTGCACCCGTTTGAAGAGCCCATCCCCGTGCCTTCCACGGATTCCCGCAATTTGGAAAATAGCGATTTTAGCAGTAAGTATAGCTGGGCCAAAGCTCCACGCTATATGGGACACGCCGCAGAGGTCGGACCTCTTGCCCGCACAATCATGAATGCCAATCCGGCTAATCTGGACCACCAGATTCAAGACCCGCTCTTTGGCGATATCATCCGCCGTATGGGCCCCAGTGTCTTTACCCGCGTGCTGGCACGCGTGCATGAAGGCCCGGGCCTCTATCTCAAGATCAACGAGTGGCTCAGCCAAATTGATTTGAACGATGAGTTCTACATCAAGCCGCAAGAACAAGACGGCGAAGGCTGGGGCGCTACCGAAGCATCCCGTGGAGCGCTGGCTCACTGGATCAAAATCAAAAACGGCGTCATAGAAAACTACCAAATTATCTCACCGACAACCTGGAACGTGGGCCCCAATGATGGCGAAAACAAGCCCGGTCCCATTGAGGCTGCGCTCGAAGGAACCGAAATTGAAGACCCGCACGATCCGGTTGAAGTGGGTATGGTGGCACGGTCTTTCGATTCCTGCCTGGTATGTACCGTACACGCTCATGACAAAAAATCAGGTGAGGAATTAGCACGGTTCAAACTGTAAAGCAACCGTTCCTCGACAGACTAAGTTGCGAAAATGCCTTCATGCTCTTTTGCATGTCCGGCATTTTCGCTTTTTTTGAGAACTATCAGACCTGTCGAACCGGCAAAACATGGAGAAAATAACCATAATGGGATTTGGCAATCCCGTGCGTGAAGACGATGGCGTTGGCATATACGTCGTAAAACGCCTGCAGGAAGAGTTGGGCGAACGGGAAAATATCCAAATCCTCGATATGGGTACCTCCGCCTTCGAAGTGCTCTTTCAACTCAAAGGCCAGGATCGAATCATCCTCGTGGACTCCGTCTTGAATACAGGCGAACCCGTAGGGACGCTCTACAAAGTCCCTGCCGAAGAAATCGTCAGCTCTATGGAGGAAGAGCAACCTCATCTCTACCTGCACAGCCTTAAATGGGATCAGGCCCTGTTTTACGCAAAAAAAATCCTGCAAGACGATTATCCGGATAAAATTGATGTCTTCCTCATAGCCATTGACTCTACCCGTTTTGATACAGAAATGACAGCAGCGGGAAAAGCCGGCGCCGAAAAAATGGTTGCGAAAATTTTGGAAGAATTAAATGCATGAACCATGTTCCTGCCACCGCAGGGGAGCCTTTCAAGCGGGCCCCGAAAAGTAATAGCCACAGAAGAACAACCCGTGTTGTTGCGCTCTGAGCATTTGGTTTTGCACAAAACCATACGCGATTCGGTCTTTGGCGATGACAGTGCCATCTATTTGGTCTATTACCCCTCTGAGCAAAAACTCATGCTGGCGCCTTACTTTAATGAACTTTTCCGAAATATTCACAAGGCCAGGCAACACATGCTCAAAGAAGTAAGCGGAGGAAGAGAATATGCCGTAGCTTTGCATGGGGTGTTGTTAGACCACGAAATACCCAATCAGGATCGCTACCTGCCCTTTGAAGCAGATGCCCAAATGAATGTTCTGACTATTTACCTGTAAAAAATGAATGCTGAATTGCCTCAACTTCTGATTTATTCGCCCACACAACAGATGCCATTTTTATCCAGGCTCATCAAAGAGCGGAATGGCCTTGAAGACTGGGTTGCCTTACTGCCTGTAGAAGAAGCAAAGGAGCCTGAAAAAAATTTGTCTCTGCTGGTTTATCCTGACAAAATTGTTTTTCCCATAGACCGCAGTGATATCACCCCGCCGTATTTGCTGCCGGATTTGCCTTTTAGTGAAGAGCATTTTATGGCTTCTGTGCTCTTGAGGCTTGTTCACGTAGAACAAGCCATGGAATTTGTCGAGAACGGCTCTTCCCTGTATTTGCACTTTTTGGCTTTTATGCACTTTATCACAGGCGAAGAAGTCCCCGGATATCTTCTCGATTTTTTAAGCAAACCCGATTCCTACCAGGGAAAAGAAGCGTTTAAGGCCGCTCATAATCGTGCAGTCTGCCTGCACTACAACCCTATGGAAGAAGAGTATCCGGTAGAAGAAATTTCCAGGCTTTACGAACAGGCCCTGGACCTGGCCGAAGACGAAAACGACAGGACTTTTACCCTAAAGCACTATGCTGTATTCCTAATGGATACAGGCCGGGAGCAAAAGGCCGAGGCTTTATTGAGGGATGTCAGGGAGTCTGCTTTGACTTCCATTGCGCGACACGACATCCAGCATGCCCTGGCTCATGTGCTTTTGTATCGGCTTTCATCAGATTACGACAGTTTTACGATGGGCGAATTGCGCTCTCTGTTGAAAGAGGTGCTGGATTACAAGCGAAGCCTCGGCAATAAAGTCAAAGAAGCCATCTGCCTGTTGGATGTTTCCCAGGCTGCTCTTCTCGCCAAGAGCTATTCCGAATCTCTTGGCTTTGTGAATAAGGCGATACAAATCTTTCAGGAAGAGGATTTTGAGGAATTTTACGGAGAGGCGCTGAGGAGAAAAGGCGTATTGCTCTACGCCTGGGCACAGGCCGGCAATCCCCAGTTTTTTAAGTCTGCCATGGAGAGCTTTCAAAAAGCGCTTGAACTGTTCCCCAAAGAAACGGCTCCGTCAGTGTATGCAGACATTCATCATCATCTGGCTCGCATCTACGCCGAACTGCCCGTTGAAGACAGCAAAAAGTCCCTTATGGCAGGCCTGTCCGTTTCTTCTTTTCGAAAAGCCCTGGAGTTTTTTACCAAAGAAGAATACCCCTACGAATACGCCACAATCTGCACGCACTTTGGAAATGCCCTTTGCCACTTCCCGCCCTCGCTTCACTCCGACCACTTTGAAAAGGCGCTACACTATTACAGAGAAGCTTTGGATATACGCACTGCTGAACGCTTTCCGGTGGAAAGGGCGCTGACTCTGCTCAACTATCTCGAAGCCGCCTGGAATCTGCGAGAAAAGCAAAACGGCTCTTATCAAAAACGATTTCAGGACATGTGGGATAAGGCCAACGAAATCCTGCATCTCACAAAAGATGAAACCATCCTGCAAGAAGCCCGAAAACACATCGAAGCCCTGGAGCGACTCAAGTCGGGAGCAGGGAAAAAATAAACCATGCACGAAGTATCGCTCGTTCGCAGTATTCTGAGTACGCTCGAAGAGCAGTTCTCCCCGGAAGAACTGCAGCAGCTGAAGCAAATAGACCTCCAAATTGGAGTCTTTGCCAATGTCGAACCCCTGCTCATGCAAAATGCCTTTGAGGCTGTCAAAAAAGCAGACGGCAGATACGAGCATGTCGTTCTACATATCGAAACCCTGCCCATCAAAATCCATTGCGAAGACTGCGGCGTTTCCAGTCTGGTCGAAAACTACGTCTTCGTTTGCTCGCGCTGCAAAAAGCCGAGCAATCAACTCATTCAGGGGACAGAGCTCCTCATTAAGCGGGTGCATTTTGAAGATTGAGCTTTTAGAAAAAATTTTCTAAGCGTTTGACAGTCTCTTTTTTTTGCTTACTTTTGATGCTCTACAAAAGCATATCATTTATGGTGGACAAATCTACAAAGGCAGCAAGGGGCACGGTCCTTTGCGACAATGCGAATATGAATTTGCTCAAGGCAAATGATTTCGTGGCAGAATCCATTCGCCGAAAAATGGCGGAAATGGGCATCCTTCTGCTCAACATCACCTCTTCTGCCGGCAGCGGTAAGACGACGCTGCTGCAGGAAACCGGCAAGCGCCTGAAAGAGGAGTTTAAAATCAAAATCCTCGTTGGAGACCTGGAAACGGAGAGAGATGCCGAGCGCCTGCGGGAAGCAGGTGTGGAAGCCCTGCAAATCGTAACCGGCGGCATCTGCCACTTGGAAGGGCAAATGATCCTCCAGGCTATGGATGCCATGGACCTCGATGGAGTGGATATCCTGATCATTGAAAATGTGGGCAATCTCGTCTGCCCGGCTTCCTTCGACCTCGGAGAAGACTACAGGGTAACCCTCCTCGCTTCCACAGAAGGAGACGACAAGCCCAAAAAGTACCCGCGCATGTTTTTCACCAGCGATTTGGTGTTGATCTCTAAGAGCGATTTGCTGCCTCATCTGCCCTTTTCCGTAGAAGCTGCGATGCAGGATGTCAGAGATGTCAATCCCGCGATTGAAGTTTTTCCGGTATCGAGTCTTACCGGAGAAGGCATTGATAAGTGGTGCAATTGGCTTAGAGAAAAGGCGATTGCCAAGAAAAAAAGTACAACTGCAAACGTTTAATTTAAAACGACCTACCATGTGTTTAGCCATTCCGGGAAAGATTAAATCCATCGAAATGAAATACGACGGGAAAGTGCGCATGGCGAAAGTCGCCTTTGGCGGTATTGTCAAAGAGGCCAGCCTGGAAATGCTGCCCCAGGCCAAGGAAGGCGATTACGTATTGGTACACGTAGGCGTTGCCATCAGCATAGTCAATGAAGAGGAAGCTAAAAAGACTTTCAGATATCTCGAGGAAATGGGAGAAGTGGATGAGCTCGACATTGGCTCTATGCTGCCGGACAAGGAGGAGTATCAAGATTGATTTGGGCATAAATGATGGAAGATGAAATTCATAACCGAGTACAGAGACCCTGATTTGGCGAAAGCCTATTTGGAAGAAATTAAAAAAACTGTTACGCGCCCCTGGTCTGTGATGGAGGTCTGTGGCGGGCAAACGCACAGTTTGGTGAAGCACGGAATCATACGGCTTTTGCCGGAAGAAATCCGCATGATTCACGGCCCCGGCTGCCCCGTTTGCGTAACGCCTTTAAACCTGATAGACAAAGCTGTTCATCTCACCCTGGAGCGGGATGTGATTTTGTGTTCCTTTGGAGATATGCTGCGCGTACCGGGCTCTGAAAAAAGCCTGTTGGAGGCCAAGGCCGCAGGTGGTGATGTGCGCATTGTTTACTCGCCTTTGGATGCGTTGGAAATTGCGGTTCAAAATCCGGATAAAGAGGTCGTGTTTTTTGCGGTAGGCTTTGAGACTACTGCTCCTGCCAACGCCCTGTCGGTTGTACATGCAAAAATGCGGGGTATAAAAAACTATTCCATCCTGTGTTCGCATGTCCTCGTCCCGCCGGCTATTGAGGCCATTATGGAAGATGATGAAAGCAGAGTGGATGGTTTTCTCGCAGCCGGGCATGTGTGTACCATTATGGGCACGTTGGAATATTACCCCCTGGTCGAGCGCTTTCAGGTACCCATAGTTGTTACGGGCTTTGAGCCTATAGACTTGTTGCAGGGTATTTTGATGGTCGTTAAGCAGCTGGAAGAAGGCCGGGCTGAAGTGGAAAACCAGTATTCGCGCATTGTCAAAGAAGAGGGCAACCCGGCTGCCCAGGATATGATCTTCGAAGTGTTCGAAATCACAGACCGCTTGTGGCGAGGCATGGAAATCATACCCAACTCGGGTTACAGAGTGAAAGAAAAGTACAGCGCCTATGATGCTTCCCGCAAATTTGACATTAGTATTTCCGAAGCTGAAGAAAACCAGGAGTGCATAGCCGGAGAAATTATGAAAGGCATTAAAAAACCCATGGAATGCCCCAACTTTGGAAGCAAATGCACGCCGGAAAATCCGCTCGGAGCGCCTATGGTCAGCTCTGAAGGCGCTTGTGCTGCTTATTATCACTATGCAAATCTCGGTAGCGCCGTCGAATGAAAATTCTTTTTATCACTACGGCCTTTAACGGCATGGCTCAACGCCTGTGGATTGAGCTGGACAGGCTCAATCACGAGGTGTTTGTTCACATTGCAGCTGAGCAGGAAGCCATGTTGAAGGTAGTTAAACAATATGAGCCCGATTTAATTGTGGCGCCTTTTCTGAAAACCAAAATTCCTGCAGCCATCCACGAAAACCATCCCTGCCTGATTGTCCACCCGGGCATTGTCGGTGACAGGGGCAGCTCTTCGCTCGACAGAGCGCTGTTGCGTGGCGAGGAACATTGGGGAGTAACTATTCTCCAGGCTGTGGAGAAAATGGATGCGGGGCCGGTTTGGTCTTTTCAGCCTTTTTTAATGAGAGATGTCAGTAAGGCACAGTTGTACAGGTGTGAAGTTACACAGGCAGCAGCAAAAGGGCTGTTGGATTCTTTGCAAAAAATTCAGGGCGGGCAAGCTCCCGTTCCTGCTGATTTGTATCCTGCAGAAAAAAAAGGTCGTTGGTATCCCAAAATCACCCAGGCTGATTTGGCTTTTGCCTGGAGGGATGATGCGCAATCCATCCTGCTGAAAATCCGGGCTGCAGACAGCGACCCCGGTGTGTTGGCGGAAATTTTTGGCGAAAGCTACTACTGTTATGGCGGTCATCTCGAAGAAAAACTGAAAGGAACTCCGGGCGAAGTCCTGGCAAAGAGGAATGGGGCCGTTTGCATAGCTGTGGGCGATGCGTCTGTCTGGGTAACGCATTTGCGGAAGCGGCAGGAAGGCGCCATCAAACTGCCTGCTGTTGTGGCGCTTGGAGATAGAGCTGATAACCTTCCTGAAAGTGAATGCCTCCCTTTGGAAAAACCGGAGTATGCTACCTGGCAGGAGATAAGAATTGAAAGCGATGAACAGGCCGGCATTGCCTATTTGCATTTCGATTTTTACAATGGAGCCATGAGCACTGATCAGTGCAGGCGGCTGTTAGATGCCTTTCGGCAAATAAAAGCCATGCCGGAAGTGAAGTGCATCGTCTTGATGGGAGGTGCAGACCTTTGGTCAAACGGCATTCACTTGCACCTCATTGAACAGGCTGAAAATCCCGCGGATGAATCCTGGGAAAATATCCTCGCCATAGATGACCTTATCCTGGAAATTATTACGAGTACAGACCACTATGTCATTTCTGCCCTGCAAGGCAATGCGGGAGCAGGAGGTGTGCCGCTTGCCCTTGCTGCGGATAAAGTGTTGGCTCGAGATGGCATTGTGCTGAATCCGCATACAAAAAATATGGGACTTTATGGCTCTGAGTACTGGACTTACCTGTTGCCGAAGCGCATAGGCATTGAAAAGGCCATTCGGTTTACGGAAGACTGCCTGCCCTGGGGCGTGGCCCTTGCAAAAGAAATAGGCCTCATAGACGATTATCATGGCGAAACGGTAGAGGCATTTACAGCTTTTGCCAGGCAACAGGCACAAAAAGTCGTGAGCCTGCCTTATTTTGACAAGCTCATCAAGGCCAAGAAATTTCAGCGCATGAAAGACGAGCGGCACAAGCCTTTGGCGGCATACCGGGAGGAAGAGTTGGAAAAAATGCGGAAGAATTTTTACGAGAACGACCAAAACTACGACTACAGAAGGTATTGCTTTGTGCATAAAATTCCACATGCTTCTTCGGATAGTCGTGATCTCTATAGCCGCCGCAGAAAAATTTACAGAAGACGCAAGTGGGAGTCTATTGAATACAATGCATCATGATTGTTGAAGAGAAGTTAATCAAGGGGAATCATATCTTTCAGGGCTCAAAGGCCAACCCTTTCCTGGCACCTCGTGCTGCTTTTCTCGTAGGCGGAAAGCTGATGGTTTCCGATACGGGGCAAAACAGGGTTTTTATCTGGCATGAATTGCCGGAAAATACTTTTGCAGAACCGGATGTGGTTTTGGGCCAGTCGGCTCCAGAGCGTACCGGAAGGAATGCAGGAAAGGACGTTGACGCTTCGACCATGATGTATCCCTCCGGCCTCTGGTCTGATGGCCGGCGACTTATCGTTGCTGATGCCTGGAATCACAGGGTGCTGATTTGGCATGATTTCCCAGGCCGTCATGGGCAGGAGGCCGATGTGGTTGTCGGCCAACCCGATTTTAACAGTAATTTTCCTAATGTGGAAGGTATTGGGAAAGCGCCCTCTGCCAAAACTTTAAACTGGCCCTATGGCGTATTTTCTGACGGCCAATCGCTTTGGGTTGCCGATACGGGCAACAGACGGGTGCTTTACTATGAAAAAATTCCCGTTACATCTTATGTTGCTGCAGATGGCGTTATTGGGAAAAATAGTTTTGAAGAGCGGGATTACGATCACTATCAGCCTATTTGGCCTTATTCTGTCAAAATATCTGCAAAAGGGCAAATGGCCATTACAGATACTCAGTACTATCGCGTGCTTATTTGGAACAGCTGGAAAGACAGCTTCACTCGCAAGGCCGATGTAATTATCGGTCAGCCTGACTTTGAGAGCAATGGCCAAAATCAGTATCGTTTTTTTCCCGATGCTCATACACTCAACTGGTGTTATGACTCGTGTTTTTACAAGGATGGAATTTGGGTTGCCGATACGGGCAACAGCAGGGTGCTGTGGTTTGAAAAAATACCGGAGGTCAACAATCAACCGGCTACCGGGCTCATCGGGCAAAAGGATTTTCATACGGGCAGCGAAAATGCAGACTCCATCCGAACTACACAAAACAGTTATTACTGGCCTTTTTTCATTTGCATAGATGGAGACTTGATGGTAGTCGCTGATACGGGCAATCACAGAGTTGTTTTTAACCGGCTGAATTTTTGAGCTTCATGAAAGAGGTTGAACTCACATTGGTCGCTATTTCTTCCAGCAGCTCCCAAAAGGACCATTTTGTACTGGTCTTTGAGGAGTTAAATTCCTCTCGAAGGCTGCCTGTCATTGTGGGAAACTTTGAGGCACAGGCCATTGCTATGGCCTTGGAGCGCATGAAGCCGCGCAGGCCTATGACACACGACCTTTTTCGTGAGGCTATTATCGGCCTTGGGGCCCATTTGGAAAAAGTGCTTATTTACAGTTTCATGGATGAAGTCTTTTATGCCCGCTTAATTTTAATGACAGAAAAAGGAGAAGTGAGTATAGACGCCAGGACTTCCGATGCGGTGGCTCTTGCCGTCAGGTTTGGATGTCAAATTTTTACTACCGAAGAAGTCATGTCAAAAGCAAGTGTGGTTTTGGATGACCCGACTAAGGCTTTTTCTAACAAGCGCGGGCGTCTGCAGGACTATTCCCTTGAAGAGCTGGAGCGAATTTTAGAGAACCTGCTCAAAAAAGAAGACTACCGCTCGGCTGCGCGGGTGCGAAGCGCCATAGAGGCAAAGAAAAGAAAGTCGTAACTTGCCTGCATGTCCCTGCATTTTTTTTACAGACTTCGTTTGGTACGGGCTTTCATTCACAACGGCCTCAACCTGCTCTCCAAGCTGACGCTCCGCCGCTTGTGGAATGCGCTCTTGGTCTATGGCTCTTACTATCTGAGTGCCTGGACGGGCAGGGCTATGCATCGGGGCATGCCCCTGAGCCTGTCGGTGGAGCCGACTACGGCCTGTAACCTACGCTGCCCCGAGTGCCCCAGTGGCTTGCGTTCTTTTACTCGGCCAACGGGCCATATTGCTCTCGAGTTGTACGAACACGTTTTGGAGCAATTGGCACCGGATTTGATTTTTCTGACACTCTACTTCCAGGGCGAGCCTTACATTCATCCCCGTTTTTTGGAGATGGTGCGTCTCGCAGCGAACAAGGGGCTCTACACCATCAGCTCGACCAATGCCCATTTCCTGACGGAGGAAAACGCCCGCGCTACGGTGGAGTCGGGCTTAGACCGCCTCATCGTTTCTCTGGACGGCCTCAGCCAGGAAACTTACGAGTCTTATCGTCGCGAGGGAAATTTGGAGGAAGTCCTGTCAGGCCTCCGGCGTCTGCTGAAATGGAAAAAGCGGCTGAAATCCCGCAAACCGCATGTGGTACTCCAGTTCCTGGTCGTCAGACCGAATGAACATGAAATTCCCGCCGTCCGCAAACTGGCCCGCGAGCTGGGCGTGGATGAATTGCAACTCAAAACCGCCCAAATATACGAATACGAAAACGGCCACCCTCTCATCCCCACCGACCTGCGCTACTCCCGCTACAAACCCGCAGGCAACGGCCGCTGGGTGCTCAAAAAACCGATTAAAAATCGCTGCCTCCGCATGTGGCAGGGCGCCGTCCTCACCTGGGACGGCCGCGTGCTCCCCTGCTGCTTTGACAAAGACGCCCGACACCAGTTGGGGCAAATCCCCCTCCGCTCCTTTCGGGAGATTTGGAAGGGAGAAAACTATGATGCCTTTCGGCAAAAATTATTGCGAGCGCGAGAGGAGATTGGTATTTGTAAGAATTGTACGGAGTAGGTTCTGTGTGTTTAGCGTTTAGCGTTTAGCGTTTAGCGTTTTGGAGTTTACTGTTTACAGTGGAAAGTTTATAGTTTTTTTGTTGGAGACTCGTTGCGTGATGGGGTTGATGTTTAGTGTTTAGCGTTAGAGTTGGGCGAGCTTCAGCTCGTCAAAAGTACCGCGGACTTCAGTCCGCGCCGTGTCATTGATAGAAAACACCCTTAATACCTCAACAACTCCTCCAGCGCTTTCCCAACCTTTTCTGCCGAGGGAATCATAGTCGCTTCGAGGGTGGCGTTGAGGGGGATGGCGGGGAGGTTTTCGGCTCCGAGGGTGCGCACGGGGGCGTCGAGGTATTCGAAGCAATTTTCCTGGATGCGTGCGGCTACGCTTTGGGCGAAAGTATTGTTGACGGGTTCTTCCGTCAGAACGAGGATGCGGCCGTGGCGGCGGGCGGCTTCGTAAATGCCTTCTTCGTCTAAGGGCACGAGCGTGCGCAGGTCGAGCACTTCGATTTGGCCGGGGAAGTTTTTGGCGGCATTCAGCGCCCAGTGTACACCCATGCCGTAAGTAACGACGAGCGCGGTACGGCCGGCTTTCAATTCAGCCTCGGAGGCTTGCAGGGCGGTTCTGCATTTGCCGAAAGGCACTACATAATCCTCATCGGGCATGATGCAGCGGGCTGCTTCGGTGCCGGGTGCTTTAGACCAATAGAGGCCTTTGTGCTCGAACATGACGACCGGATTGGGGTCGTAAAAAGCCGCTTTGAGCAGGCCCTTGAGGTCGGCGCCATTGCTGGGGTAGGCGACCTTGATGCCGCGGATGTTGGTAACAACGCTCTCTACACTGCTGGAGTGATAAGGCCCGCCGCGGCCGTAAGCGCCGATGGGCACGCGAAGAACCATTTGCACCGGCCACTTGCCCATGGAGAGGTAGTAGGAGCGACTCACCTCCGTGAAGAGTTGATTGAGCCCGGGCCAGATGTAATCGGCAAACTGCACTTCTACGATGGGCTTCAGCCCCGCTGCCGACATGCCCACCGTGCTGCCCACGATAAATGCCTCCTGAATGGGCGTGTTGAAAACGCGATGGTCGCCGAATTTTTGCGCCAGGGTCGCTGCCTCGCGAAATACGCCGCCGAGACGCCGGCCCACATCCTGCCCGTAGAGCAGGGCTTCGGGATGCTTTCGCAAAATTTCTTCCATGGCGAAGAGGGCGCAGTCCACCATGACTTTTTCCTCCCCGTTTTGGGGGCTGCGTTGGCCCTTTTCTTCTGTAACGGGGGTGGGAGCGAAGTCGAAGAGGTAGAGGTCTTCCGGTTTGGGGTCGGGTTGGGCGACTGCCCATTCAAAATCGGCCCGGACTTCTTCGCGGGCGGCATTTTCGATGGCCTGAATTTCTTTTTCGGAGATTCCGGCTTTCGCCAAATCTGCACGCAGGCGGGGGTAGGGGTCGCGTTGACGGGCTTCTTCGAGGTCGTCGCGATACCACTCCATGCGCACGCCGGAGGTATGGTGATTGAGCAGAGGCACTTCCATACGCAGGAGGAAGGGGCGGCGCTCTTTGCGCATGGTTTTAATGATGTCCTGCACCAGGGAATAAGTAGCGATGAAGTCGGAGCCGTCTATGGTGTGGGCTTCGATGCCCGGGAAACCCTTGGTGAAGTCATAGGCCGTTTGGATGTGTACTTCGTCGTGGTGGGCAGAGATGTCCCAGTCGTTGTCCTGTACGAAAAAGAGGACGGGCAGCTCTTTGAGCGCAGCCATGTGTAGGGCTTCGGAGACTTCGCCTTCCGTCATGGCGCCATCGCCTATGGAGCAGACGACAATGCTCTGCTTTTCGTTTTTGTCGGCCAGGCCGGCAGTTTCTTTGTAGCGCAGCCCCAAGGCGATGCCCGTGGCCGGGATGGCCTGCATGCCCGTGGCAGAGGTTTGGGTGATAATCTTGGGTTTATCCTCCTCTTTGAGCGAGGGGTGGGAGTAGTAGAGCCGCCCCCCTGAGAAGGGGTCGTCCCGTTTGGCCAACAGTTGGAGCATGAGCTGCCGCGGCTTCATGCCTATACCCAGCAAAATGGAGTCGTCGCGATAGTAGGGCGAGACCCAGTCATAGGGCTTGAGCTGCAGGGCCAGCGCCAGTTGGGCGGCTTCGTGCCCCCGCGAAGTGGCGTGTACGTATTGGGAAGTCAGTCGTTGGTTTTCTTCATAAATTTCAGTCATGGCCTTGGCTGTAGCCATGAGCCGAAAGGCCTTCTTCAGGAGGGTTTTGCTGATGTTCGCAGTGGTCGTTTTCATAGAGGCGGGATTTGGTGCAAAGATACGGAAAGGAGCGTTAAGAAAGGAGGTGTCGGGGGAGAGGAGAGGAGGAAAATTTAGGATTTTGTTTGGAGGGGAGAGAAGAGGGATGTATATTTGCCATTATGAAAAATGTCTTTGATTCCAAGACGGTAACTTTCCAGGAGTTGTTGGGAAACGGGAAAAAATATAAAGTTCCCGAATTCCAACGGGATTTTTCATGGGGACAGGACAACTGGGAGGATTTGTGGAATGATATGAAAGACGTCTATGAGGGGCGAGAGGCTCAGCATTATATGGGAGCTATAGTCCTTCAAAATATGCCGCAAGTC
>JALVES010000015.1 GCA_027030635.1 Saprospiraceae bacterium
CTATGGCGGCGGCAAGGCCCGCGAGCTGCTCGCACTGGCTGCGGAAATCCAAGAAAGCGTCTATGAGCGCTTCGGCCTGGAGTTGGAAAGGGAGGTGAATGTGGTTTAGGATGGATGTTTAGTGTTTAGCGTTTAGCGTTTAGCGTTTTAAAGTTTACTGTTTGCTGTTGATGGTTTACAAGGGTTTAGGGTTTAGCGTTTTGGGCATGGGGAATGCTTCATAGGCCTCTTAGAATGGAGAATGGGAAATTGAGAATGGAGAATGATCTAATGAAAGGATCGAATATCGATTAACGATTAACGATTTTTGATTTTTGATTTGGGCTAACTAAAGGATCGGGGAGCCTGCCTGCAGCAGGCAGGCGCGGATTTACGCGGGTGCGGCGGATTCTCGCGGATTAAACCGGTTCAACGTGATAGGCTGTTTTTCAATGGAGATAGGTGGCTAAAAACTTAATGAACCATTAAAGTTGAACGGGCTAAAAAACCCGCGGAAACCCGCGTCATCCGCGTCATCCGCGTTCTATCACGTCCTACTTGCGCCTGCCTTGCCAAGCACTGTCAGACCACCTGCTGGTGAGGGAGCAAGGCCTAACTCTCCCCCGGCCCTTAAAGGGGCGCCCCTTCGACTCCGCTGCCCTTCGACTCCGCTGCGCTCCGCTCAGGGGGCAGCTCCGCTCAGGGGGAAGTTCCGTTCAGCTCAGGGATCGGCTGTATGCCACACCTCCCAGCATACTGAGGACGCCTCCGAGCAATGCGGTGATGAGCAAGAGGGCTGCGGCGGGCAGATGGAAGAGCTCGCCCATTTGGGCTGTTAGCAGGCCTTGGTTGCGCAGGTGGAACCATAGGGCCGTGAGCCCCCAACTTAGCACGCCCGCGAGGAAGAAGAAAAGAAGGCTGTTCTTGCCCGGGCCAAGGGCTTTCGGCAAAGGAGAGAGCGCCCATAAAAAAGAAATGAGCAGGCCCGACCACCAAAGGGGTACCCACAGCAGGGCAGCGGCCTGGATTAGGCTGAGGGCGAGGAGTGCAAAGAAGTTGTTGGTCTTCACGATCTTTGTTTGGGTTGGTAAAAAACGATGTGTTGTTGCCGGATTTGCTGTCTGAAGGGCTCGGGAAGGTATCTCCAATTGTGTAAATCTATGCGGACATTCAGGTTACTTTCTTCACAGGCTTCCTTCAGGTCGTAAAATCGGGCTTCGTCCTCTTTGGTGATG
Source organism: Saprospiraceae bacterium (assembly GCA_027030635.1). Taxonomy (GTDB): domain Bacteria; phylum Bacteroidota; class Bacteroidia; order Chitinophagales; family Saprospiraceae; genus WGBN01. Next base: position 1,215 of record JALVES010000015.1, read on the forward strand.
AAAACTGCCAAGTCTAAATCGCTGGAGGGGCGGGCTTGGGGCGTGATACGCGATCCAAAAGCCCAGATGGTTGCTTTGGGGAGATGTTTTTTGACCAGTTGCAGTAGCAATTCGTAGTCTTCGGGACGCAGGTTTATATTTTGGGCTTTTACTTCCATGTTTTTCCTGTCAGGCTTTCGTAAAGCGCAATGGCATCTGAGATAAAATCTTGAGTGATTTGCAGGGTTTCGGCAGCTTTTTGTCCGGAATAATCGTGGCTTGTAGCAATGCGGGCGTTGGCGTAGTTGATCCATTGAGAGATGTCGGAAGGCAAAAGTTTGTTTTCAAAGGCAAGCCGGAATATGGGTTTGGGGCTGTTGGGAGTATCGGCGAGTCCCAATGTTTCTGTGAGATAGCGTTTGAGCGTTTTCCATAGGGTTTCATAACAGGTTTCAAAGCGTTGGATGACGGATTCTTTGATGGCCTCTTTATCCAATTCACTCAGTTCAGGGCGTTGGTCGGCGGATTTGTAGTTGGCGTATTGTAGCTGCAACAAATGCAGGGAGCTTTCCAGTTTTTGGTAGTCTATCATGTCTCAATGGTTTATTAAGCGTTTAGACGGTAAGATGCCCAAAATTTAGCAAATAGAACGCGGATTTTCGCGGGTGCGGCGGATTTTCGCGGATTTAAGCCGGTTCAACTTGATAGCTTGGTTCCTGATGGAGACAGGTAGCTAAAAACTTACTGAACCATTGCTATACAAAGATACAGCATTTACTCCGGACTTGCAGCCAATTGGACATCAAAATACCGGTCATTCAGCCAGAGGGGCAGGAAGTCGTCGTAATGCGGGCTGCCCGGATTGCCGGATTGGCCGCCCGGATAGACGCACCGGGCTTTGGGGCTTGTTCCCGTTTCTACGATCATGCGCCAGGAGGGGCCGAAGCCTTCGCGTATGGCTTTCGGGGCTGTGGGATGCCCTCCGGTGTTGAGGCCTTGGCGGCTGAAAGCGGGGAGTTTAGCCATGTGGGAGATGTCCAGTTTGCGATAGGAGCCCCAGTTGAAATCGGGGGAGGCAAAGTCTTCTCCGAATTCTTCGCTCATTTGCCGAAAGGCAGATAAGACGACTGCTGCCGCATCTTCGCGTTCGGGCGTGCTTTGGATGTCCCAGAATCCGGCTTGGGGCAGGCTGTCTAAGAGGGCGATGGTGCGCCAGCCTTCGGGCATGAGTACGGGCATGCTGTCGCGCAGGGTGTGCCACTCGTCCCAGCTCAGTTCGTAGAAGTTTTGCCACCATTTTTCGTAGAGCGCGGGCGCTTTGAGTTCGGCTTCGAAGCGATAGTCCCACTTGCGCAGGCTGTCGAGCATGGATTGTTGGAGAGGTGTCAGCGATGTGCTGTCTAAGTGCCGGAGCAGGGCGGGCAGGTTTTCTTCGGCCTGGAGGCTGTAGTTGCTGCATTGCAGGGCCATCATGTTTTCGGCGGTGATGTTTTGCATCTTTGCCAGGCTGCGGTTGATGAAGCGCCCGCGGTAGTCGGCGAAGCGGCCGGTGTAGTAGTAGGGGTAGCTCAGGTCGGTGGAGCGTTGGTTGGCAGAGGAGATAAAGCCCCGTTGGGGGTTGAGTACCTGAGGCTGCTCCACGAAGGGGATGAACCCCTGCCAGGCATTTTTGCTTTGGCTGCCGTCTTGCACGAAGCGTCCCTGCTCGTGTCTGCGTATGGGGAATTTGCCGGCTATGATCAGGGCGATATCACCATCGGCGGAGGCGAAGGCGAAGTTTTGGGGTGGCGACTGGTAGCTTTGGAGGGCCTGTTTGAAGTCCTGATAATTGCGCGCGCTGTTGATGTGCAGGAAGACGCTGAGCTGGTCGGGCGGTGGAGGTATGAGCGCCAGCCACTGCATGGCGAGGTCGGCGTAATGCTCGTCGGGCTCTTCATAGACGACGGGTCCCCAGACGGTGTATTTGACGGTGTCGCGCAGCGGTTCTTTGCGTCCCTTGACGCGGATGACTTCCACGACTTTGCGCACGGGTTTTTTTTCGCCGTCGAGCAGGTAGAACTCCTTGTCGTCGTCGGCCCATTGGATGGCGTACCAGTCGAGCACGTCCTGGCCGACATTGGTTACGCCCCAGGCGATGTATTCGTTGAAGCCGATGATGATGCCGGGCAGCCCGGGGAGGCTGACGCCGTGGACTTTCATCTCGGGCGTTTGGATTTCCAGCTCGTACCAGATGGAGGGCAGTTTGAGGGGCAGGTGGGGGTCGTTGCAGAGGATGGGTTGGCCGGAGGCCGTTTTGGCGCCGCTCACGGCCCAGTTGTTGGAGCCGATGAATTCGGGCGGCTGGGGCAGCAACCTGGGCGGAAGCATCTCGCGCAGGGCGGGGATGGAGCCGTAATGCGCGGGAGGCGGGTCGTATTTGGCGAAAGCCGTACCCACAGGAATAACAGGGGATTCACCCGGGTTGTATTCGGGATAGATGAGGTCGAAGCTGTCGCGTCCGAGCCACTTCAGGGCGTTGGTGGCCTGCAGGTCGTTGTTGCCAAAGCAGAGCGTCTGCTCCATGGATTTGATGACGAGGGCCGAGTGCAGGGGCGTCCACTTTTCGGGCGCGAAGGACATGAGTTTGTACTCTATGGGGTAATCGCGCGGACTGAGCTGCGCGATGTAGGCGTTGATGCCGGCAGTAAAGGCTTCGAGCAGGGGGAAGTCCCCGGATTTTTCCCAGGCTTTGACAGTTTCCTCAGCGGCCGGCAGCAGGCCGAGGCGGCGCTGTTGGCGGTCTGTATCCACGAGTTCTTCGCCCAGCACTTCGGCCAGCCTTCCGGCGGCGTGGCGGGTGGTCATATCCATTTGCCAGAGACGTTCGCGGGCAGTGAGGTAGCCCTGTGCGAAGTACGCATCTGCTGCATTTTGGGCGAAGATGTGGGGCACGGCGCGTTCGTCATAGCTTATTTGTACGGGTTTTGTCATGCCTTCCAGCATTAGCGTTTCTGTTGTTGCCTGCTCTTGAGCGGGCAGGGCCTGGCGCCAAAAGCCGGTTGCGGGAGAGAGCAGCGTCCCCAATGCAGGCAGCGTGCCGAAGGGTTTGCTCAAGGCAAATACAAACAGGGCAGATGCAAGGAGGAGGAGTATGTTGCGTATATGGGTGCTCATTCTTGTAAACTTGTGCGGGTGGACTTACAGGTAGAGGCCGGCTTCTTTTTTGATGGCGCGCAGGGCGGTATCCATAGGCAGTTGTTCTGACCTTTCGGTAAATGCGAGCAGGCGTTGAGCGAGTTCTTCGGAGGGGGCGTTGGGTTCCAATTGTTCCGCCACGGCCCGGATGATGTTGACGGTTTCGTTGCGGGCAGCCTGGAGGATGTCCCAGAGTTGCTCGGAAACGTAGATCTGTTGGGTGATGTTGTGCTCAAACTCCTGCTGCAGGGCAATGAGCATGGCCATTTTCAGGGAGGCTACGGTGCCCTCTTTGGTCTTCAGCCGCAGCGTGAGGTTGGGGATGGAAGAGCGCTCGCACAGCAGAGAAAGCCGCTCATAGGCCTGGAGACGCAAGGGGAGGGAGGTCTTCTTGTTGTCGCGCTTCAAATCGAGCAGCCTCAGTTCGTATTGCTTGTCCAGATAGGTCTTAATCAGGAAGTAAGCTGTCAGAAAGACCAGCAGTCCGGGCAGGGTGTATTTCAGGATTTCCAGTACGGTTGCCATGGGCAGTTTTTTTGCGTTTTTCTTTGGCAGTTTTTGTGCTTACCGGGAGTCCGGAGGGCTTCAAAAGGATGGTTTGTGCGGGACAAATGTAGGAAAAGTTGGGGAATGTGGAGGGGGGTGTTTTGGGGTTCTTTTTGTGTGAGTGTTGTTTGCAACAGACATGTCATATCTTACAGATATGACATGTCTCGCGCGCGCGTACATGCGCGCGCGCACGCGCGCGCGAGGGCACGCCCAATTTCCTCCTGTTTGCAACAAAATTTCATTTTTATTTGTATCTTTGAGGAAAGCTACCCGTTTTCACTAAAAAACGAGTTCGTTATGAGCAATGACAACAAAACCCAGATAGAAGCGCCCATCACACTTACGGATACTGCCGTTAAGCAGATCAAAACCATTCGCGAGGAGCAAAATATCCCCGAAGACCACGCTCTGCGCGTGGGCGTTACGGGGGGCGGTTGCAGCGGTTTTTCCTATGTGCTCGGCTTTGATGTGCAAAAGGAAAATGACGATGCTTTCGAAGTCAAAGGCGTAAAAGTCGTCATGGATCGCGCTCACGCGCTTTACCTCCTCGGCATGGAGATAGATTGGCTGGAAGGTCTGAACAACCGGGGCTTCAGCTTTAATAATCCGAATGCCAGTAGCACTTGCGGCTGCGGCTCCTCTTTCTCCACAGAGTGAAGTGGGAGTCTTCTTTGAGAAGAAGACAGAGAGCTGCTGCGGCTGCGGCTCCTCTTTCTCCACAGAGTGAAGTGGGGGGCTTCTTTGAGAAGAAGACAGTGAGCTGCTGCGGCTGTGGCTCCTCTTTCTCCACAGGGTGAAGTGGGAGTCTTCTTTGAGAAGAAGACAGTGAGCTGCTGCGGCTGTGGCTCCTCTTTACCTCCTCTTCGCCAACAAGGATTCAGCCGCGAAGCGCCTGCCT